>NZ_JAVMIP010000021.1 GCF_031729055.1 Pseudocalidococcus azoricus BACA0444
AAGGAATCCCCGTCCTGCTTTACACGCAAGCTACAGGACGGTCGGAGGATGTCAAAATGCGTTATTGAATCGCTTTTGCAGTGCCCTTGAACTTATCCGGTTCCCCTTGAGTTAATGGCTTCTAAATTGGGATCAAGCTCTAGTTGCCATTGATATTTTTGAAGGTTGCCTTGAGTTGGAGAAAGACTTAAATCTAGTTTTGATACGTTGCTCCACAGGATCAAGGCATCGGTTCCAGAAGGATAATATTTGGGCCGCTGCCCCGCCTCTTGAAAGCCAAATTTTTGATATAGGCCCAAGGCCGCTTGATTGTCGGCTTCGACTTCGAGGGTGGCCCAGGCCCGCCCCTGCTGTAGTCCAAGTTTCAGCAAAGCCCAGAGCAGTAATGTCCCAAGGCCCTGACCTTGTTTTTCGGGGGAAACGGCCAGAAGAGTAATGTGGGTTTCTGCTCCAATCCCCCAGCTACAGCCTAGGCCCCAGAGGGGAATTTCGGTCAATGGCGTTTGAGCATCAGGTGTATAGCAGCCCAACAGGGTACTGATCGGATTATTGATTTCTAGGGTGTATTGAGCTTGGCTCCAAACCCCACCTAAGCTCTGTTGATCAAGAGCCACTGCCGCCGGAACTTGGGCCAGGGTTAGGGGAGCTAGGGTCAGGGTCGGCAATGGGGCGCAAGTCCTAGGATTGATCACATCTGGGCAGGGGAGGGATGTTCTCCAGCGACCAAAGAGGTGGTTTTAGAGCCTACCCAGAATCAGAGTAAACTAGAATTTATTTCTTTGCTTCAACTCTCCCCAGTGCCCAACGCTCTGAGGCTGTTTGGTATTTCGGCCTTTGATGACTAAATTTCTCTAAACCTCCTACCACCATGACTCCTGCCACCCTTACTACCGAATCTTTGCCCACATTCCCCGATCTCGACCAGGCCCCGACTAATCAACAACTGCTCCCCCTAACGGCCCAAGCCAACCCCCAAGGACATTTAGAAGTCGGTGGCTGCGATGTAGTGGAATTAGTGGCCCAATTTGGTTCCCCGCTCTATGTTCTGGATGAGGTGACGTTCAGCCAGGCCTGTCGGGATTATGTCCAAGGTTGGCATGATCATTATCCAGGGGAGAGTTTGGTGCTGTATGCCTCCAAGGCCTGGAATTGTTTAGCCACCTGTGCCTTGGCCAGCCGGGCCGGATTGGGAATTGATGTCGCCTCGGGGGGAGAGCTCTACACCGCCTTGATGGCCGGGGCTAATCCCAAAACGATTTATTTTCATGGCAATAACAAATCGCCCCAAGAACTTGCCCAGGCCCTAGAGATGGGCTGTACGGTCGTTGCCGACAACTGGCTGGAACTAACTCGGTTGGCAGAACTAGCGGTGAATCAACCCCCTGGTCAACCTAAGCCCCGTGTCATGTTGCGGCTCACCCCAGGGATTGAATGTCATACCCACGACTATATCCGCACCGGCCAATTAGACAGCAAATTTGGCTTTGATCCCCAGGAATTAGAACCCCTGTTTCAATTTGGCTTAAATCACCCCGAAATAGATTGGCTGGGGATTCATGCCCATATTGGCTCCCAGATCTTTGAACTCCAGCCCCATCAAGATTTAGCCAGTACCTTAGCTACCTGGTTTGCAAAGGCGGCCCGGCTTGGCTTGAATTTTCGAGAACTGAATGTCGGTGGCGGCCTGGGAATGCGCTATGTGGAGGCTGATAATCCCCCCAGTATTGGAGAGTGGGCTCAATGGGTCGCCACAAGTATTCTCCAGGCCTGTAAAGCCGAAAATATTCCCTTGCCCAAGTTGATTTGTGAACCTGGCCGTTCGATTGCGGGCCCCAGTACCGTCACCGCCTATACCATTGGCACTCGCAAAGATATTCCGGGCATTCGGACCTATATTGCCGTGGATGGAGGAATGTCCGATAACCCCCGTCCGATCACCTACCAGGCCCGCTACACCGCCACCCTGGCCAACCGCATCCTAGAGACTCCAGATACGACCGTGACCGTGGCCGGAAAACATTGCGAGTCGGGTGATATTCTCTTGAAGGATGTTGAACTACCCAATCCCCAACCCGGTGATACCCTTGTGGTCTTTGGTACGGGGGCCTATAACTACAGCATGGCTTCCAACTACAATCGCCTCCCCCGCCCAGCGGCTGTGTTGGTGAAGGAGGGGAATGCCTCCCTGATCCTAAAACGGGAAACCTATGGGGATTTGTTGCGTCAGGATGTGCTGCCCGTTGGCCTGGCTTAATCAATGGACTCTTTAGCATATGGCCTTCAGCCTCTCATTCCTCACCCTGATGGGCTTTACTTGGCCGGCTGTCTCGCCACGGGCCTGGTCTTTAGCCTTGACGTTAGTGGACATTGGCCTGGTCTTGGGGTTAACTTACATCGTTCTGTTAGTGATTGCCGAACGGCGAACCCTCTGGATGGTGCGGGGCTTTATTTTCCTGATTTTTGCCGCCTCCATTAGCCGGGGCCTGGGGTTACAGTTTTTAGCCTTTGTTTTGAATAACTTGGTGGTCGGGTCGGCCGTGGCCATGGCGGTTATTCTTCAATCTGAAATTCGCCGCTTCTTAGAGCAACTCGGACAGGGTAAAGTGTTCCAGATTTGGCAACGTCAGCCCGTGCCCTCCCAGCGGGGCCAAACGACCCTGGATGCAATTGTCGAAGCGGTCAAAGCCTTATCCCAGAGCCGCACGGGGGCCTTGATTCTCCTCGAAACCGACACCATGCTCGATGCCCAGGACTTTACCGCTGCCGGGGTAAGACTTAACGCTACCCTGACCTCGGAGCTAGTCCAAACTATTTTCCAACCCGCGACACCTCTCCATGACGGGGCCATTTTAATTCGAGGTGCGGAAATTGTGGCTGCCAAACTAATTCTTCCCCTCTCCCAGCGGACTGGCCCTTGGCAATTGGGGACGCGTCACCGGGCCGCAGTGGGGATTACCGAGCGGGTTGCTAACTGTTTATGTATTGTTGTTTCAGAAGAAACTGGCTCTATTTCCCTCGCCCAACGGGGTGAACTCAACCGCCCCCTGACTAGCAGTAAACTAAAGGAGCTATTAGCCCAACAGTTTAACCAGGCCGGGGACAACAATAGCCATCAACCTCAACGCGCAGCAAAACGGCGGCGGTGGCAAATGGTATGGCCCATTCGTTGATCTCCCCATATCGGAACGCGATAATGACCACCCAACCCAAATCCCTCACCATTCTTCCTGATGATTTAGACCGAGAGCGTTTACCCCGCCATGTGGCCGTCATTATGGATGGGAATGGCCGCTGGGCCAAAAATCGGCATTTACCCCGGATCATGGGGCATCAACGCGGGGTGGATAGTCTGAAGGATTTACTCCGCTGCTGCAAAGATTGGGGGATTCAAGCCTTAACGGCCTATGCCTTTTCTACGGAGAATTGGGGCCGCCCCGTGCCAGAGGTGGAATTTTTAATGACCTTGTTTGAGCGGGTACTGCGGCGAGAATTGGCGGAAATGGTTGCAGAAGGAGTGCAAATTCATTTTGTCGGGGACTTAGCCTGCTTACCCGCGTCTCTACAAGAAGAAATTAACCGCGCCATGGCGGCAACGGCCCACAATCAAAAAATTCAATTCGTGGTGGCAACTAATTATGGGGGGCGGCGGGAAATTATCCAGGCCTGCCGGAGTCTCGCCCAACGGGTGCAAACGGGAGAACTACAACCGGAAGACATTGATGAGCGGCAATTTGAACATCATCTTTACACTGTTGGTCTACCAGATTTAGATCTGTTAATTCGGACCAGTGGAGAAATGCGAGTCAGTAATTTCCTATTGTGGCAAGTTGCCTATGCGGAAATATATGTCACCGATACTCTTTGGCCCGACTTTGATCGCAATGCCTTCCATGAGGCCCTGCGAAATTTTCAACACCGTCAACGCCGCTTTGGTCGGCTCTAAGCGATTTGGGCTTGGGCAATGGCCAGCTTAAGATTGACTGGGGGGGACAGCTATCAATTATTGTTGCTAGTGGTTGATCATCCCTTGCCAGGCCAGTATGCCAAAATTAAACAAGGTATTATTAGCCACGATGGATTTATTTAGCTGATTTTTTAGCTTATTATTGGGCAACCCCCCATCCCATTGCATAATCATCAACAGCCCCTAGGAGAGAAGCGGATGAGTATTGAGGACATCGTTGAACAGGCCCTACGCAATGGCTACCTTACCCCAACGATGGAAGCAGAGGTCGGGCGAATTTGTGACAAAGCCACCGAACTCAGTGTTGAAGAATATATGGCCCTGGATCGCTTAATGGGGGCGTTGTTAACCGGGCAGGTGGTGGCGGTTCCCCGCAAGCAATTTATTAATGTCATGGAAGAACTGGTCTTGACCGAAGCCATTACCCGGATTGCGATCATTGAATCGGAACAGGACTGCGCCTTGGATTTGGGAGATATTGCCGCCTACGCGCTCAATCGCTTGCCCCCCCTCTATGCCACCACTGAAGAAGGGGCCAAATATCAACGCCAACGGGCCGAGGAAGAACTGGCAGATTTAATTAAAAACCAAGTGGACGAAGCCATTAAAACTAACTCGGCCCGGCCCCAATTTCATCCTGAACGGGCAGCGATTGCGACTGTTTCTGGCAAAGAGGTCTTTAGTCAAGTGAGTGCCCTGCTCCAAAGCCATGCCCCAGATTATGAGCAACCGGGTAAATAGTTTTAAGCCGCTTCTCGACCCGATTCCTGCTCAGCTAGACTCAGGGATTGCCCCTCTGGCCCCAGTTCCCTTGAGGCTTCCCACAATCGAGTATTTTCCCCATTCCTTGGCCTGTAATCATTATGGTTGCCTTATCCCGACCGATTGCCATCTATGACACCACTTTACGAGATGGGGCGCAGCGGGAAGGTATCGCGCTTTCCCTAGAAGATAAACTGCGGATTGTTCGGCAATTGGATGGTCTGGGGATTCCCTTTATTGAAGGAGGCTGGCCGGGAGCGAATCCTAAGGATGTCCAATTTTTCTTGCATCTTCAGGAAATCAAACTGACCCAAGCGGAAATCGTTGCCTTTTGTTCAACCCGTCGCCCCCATCGTGCGGCCCATGAAGATCCGATGCTGCAACCGATTTTAGCGGCTGGGACGCGGTGGGTGACCGTATTTGGTAAGTCATGGAATTTGCACGTTACAGAGGGGCTAAAAACTAGCTTGGCCGAAAACTTGGAGATGATTCGGGATACTCTCCAATTCCTCACCGCTCAAGGACGGCGGGTGATCTACGATGCGGAACATTGGTTTGATGGCTATGACGATGATCCCAGCTATGCCTTAAAGACGTTAGAGGCAGCGATTCTGGGTGGGGCCGAGTGGCTAGTGTTATGCGATACCAATGGCGGTAGGTTGCCGGATGAGATTAAAACCATTACCCAGGCCGTGCTCACCTTTCTAGACCAATATCAACGGGAAAATCCAGCACAACCCCTCCCAGGCCTGGGCATCCATACCCACAACGATAGCGGGGTGGCGGTGGCCAATGCCCTAGCTGCGGTTCAGAGCGGGGCGCGCATGGTCCAAGGCACAATGAATGGTTATGGGGAACGCTGCGGCAATGCCAACCTCTGTACGCTGATCCCGAACCTACAACTCAAACTGGGCTATGACTGTATTTTCCCTTCTCAGTTAGAAAAACTTACCCCCACCAGTCGCTTAATTAGTGAAATTGTCAACTTAGCCCCCGATGATCATGCCCCTTTTGTTGGCTTATCGGCCTTTGCCCATAAGGGTGGCATTCATGTCAGTGCTGTCCAGCGTAATCCCCGCACCTATGAACATCTAGAACCCCATTTAGTCGGCAACCAACGGCGGATTGTCGTCTCAGACCAGGCCGGACTCAGCAACATCTTGGCCAAAGCCGCCAGTTTGGGCTTGAGTTTGGATCGACAACACCCGGTCAGTCGGGATATTCTCAGCCAACTCAAGCAATTAGAAAGCCAAGGCTACCAATTTGAAGCGGCCGAGGCCAGTTTTGAACTCCTGATTCGGGATGCGTTGGGGCAACGCCCAGCCTGGTTTAGCTTAAAAGGGTTTGATGTTTCCTGTCGGTCTGGGGATTGGGGCACAACGGGCCTGGAAAGCCAATCCTTAGCCACCATCAAAGTTGCGGTTAACAATACAGAAATTCTCACCGCAGCAGAAGGCAATGGCCCCGTTTCGGCTCTGGATGCAGCCCTCCGTAAAGCCCTCTTAACGTTTTATCCAGCAATAGCCACCTTTCACCTGACGGACTATAAGGTGAGGATCCTAGATGGCCTGGCTGGAACCTCAGCAAATACCAGGGTTTTAGTGGAATCCAGTAATGGACATGAACGCTGGACAACGGTGGGGGTTTCGACCAACATCATCACCGCTTCCTACCAGGCCGTCACCGAAAGCCTTGAATATGGCCTCCTCCTCGCCAGCAAAGAGACCATATCACCGGAATTAACCTCGGTTTGATGCCCCCCAATGAACCCATTCACCCCAACTCCCCCAGATTGGATTGCCCAGGCCAGCCATGCCCGTGGATTTGAATGTTCCCGTTGTGGAGCGGCCCCTGGTCATGCCCAGGCCGTCTGGATTAACCGTCGCGCCCCTGTTTATACCGCTAATCACCAACGGAAATGGCAAGAGTTTTATCACTGTCAATGTGGGTTTGTCTGGTGGGCCTGGAGTAGTGATCGCCCCCCTTCAGAATTGGCTCAACACCATCGCCCTCATCCCCTAGATCCATCAGCCCCAGAGGAATAACGGTAAAAGCCCTGAGAGCCTAAAACTGAAAGTAAGGCAACGTCAAGCAACCTAAGAGAATTGCCTCTGTCCATTCCACAATTGCCCCATAGGTATCCCCCGTGTGTCCACCCAATTTTTGATCCAACCAGGCCCCCAGCCCAAAACTAACCAGTAAGCCCAAGCCAAACAAGCACAGGAGGGCGGGCCAAACCGTCAGCGTTTGAGTCAAAGGGTAAGCCATCACTAGGAGCAGGACGAGAATTCCCGGCCCAAAGTCTTGGGGAAACTGACAGGTTGTTTTATGAAAAGCACCTTTTCCCTCCGCTTTTAAGTAGGGATAACAGGCAATGGCCCAAACCTGCCCCCACCGCCCCCAGGCCATCACCAGCCCCAAAGCCCAAAATCCTGGAGCCGCTAACACTGCTAACGCCGTAACTTTTAAGCCGAGAATCAGAATTGCTGCCATCACGCCAAAGGCCCCAGTCCGACTATCGGCCATCACGACTAACCGCTGACTCGGATCTAGAACCGCCAGACCATCCGCCGTATCCATTGCCCCATCTAAATGCAAACCTCCCGTGAACCAGACCCAGGCCCCCACAACCGCCACCGCCCGCAAATGATCGGTGAAACCCAGGCCAGCTAACCCCCAGTTAATGGCCGCCAAAAGTAAGCCCAACCCCAAGCCAACCCAAGGACACCAACGGGCAATGCCAGCTAATTCAATCGCCCAAGAGCGCGGTAAGGGCAGCGTGGTATAAAACACAATCGCCCCTAACCATTGTCGCCAAAGGTGTCCCATGAGTGATTTCAGGCAAGGTTCTCCAGTGCTACTTGGGCCAAGATAAACGGTCAGCCAAGGTCTCTCAACTCTACACCTGTGTGAACGGTGGCAATGGCAAGACCTTAGCTAAAATACCCATGTCATTGAATTTTATGCCAACCATCAATTAAAGCTCTCCATCTGAAGACGATTCGTTCGCTGCGTTCTGGGTCGCAGGGGTAAATTTGGCAGATGGAGCCGTAACCGGTCATGTGATAATACTTAATAATTCCGCAAATCCGATTCCGGCACTGTTTATTGAGGTTATTCTGACGATCCCTATGAGTCCTGAAGCTCTTCCCGATGCCTTAGATAGATATGAATGTCGCTCCTGTGGCTATGTCTATGAACCCCTCAAAGGCGATAACACCACTCAAGTTGCCCCCAACACTGCCTTTACGGATATTCCAGAAGAGTGGCAATGCCCAGTTTGTAAAGCCCGCAAAACCCAATTTAGCAATATTGGCCCAGCAGGCACTCCTTCGGGATTTAAGGAAAACCTGGGCTACGGCATTGGGGTGAATACCCTGACACCTGGCCAGAAAAACCTACTGATTTTTGGGGTGTTACTTTTGGGCTTCCTATTCTTAATTAGCTTTTACGGCATTCAATAACCTATCCCTAATATTTTTTAAGTTCTAATTATTGAGGTTGAGCAAGACTTATGGGGCGTTTGATGCGACTGTGGCAATCTTTAGTCATGGGCCTGGTGGTGGTTCTGTTGTGTACCGGCTGTGGATTTCTGCCATCCCTCGACTTTAATCCCTGGGAAGTTCTGCAACTGCCAACTAAATCCACGGTCTTAGACCTCAGTTTTATCAACGCCAAACATGGCTGGCTGGTTGGCAGTAATGCCCTTTTGATGGAAACCCTAGATGGCGGTCGGACTTGGGAGCCGCGCAGTTTGGCTCTGGACACGGAAGACTATCGGTTTGCTTCCGTTAGTTTTTCTGGTTCAGAGGGGTGGATCACCGGCCAGCCTTCCGTTTTGCTCCATACGACTGATGGGGGGCAATCTTGGGAACGTTTAGCCCTCAGTGCCAAATTACCAGGCGCGCCCAATACAATTTTTGCCTTGGGTAATGGGAAAGCGGAACTGACGACTGATATTGGTGCTATTTACCAGACTCAAGATCAAGGCAAAACCTGGCAAGCCTTAGTTCAAGAAGCTGTGGGCGTGGTGCGGAATATTTCCCGTTCCCCCGAGGGGCAATATGTGGCCGTCTCCTCTCGCGGTAGTTTTTACTCCACCTGGTCTCCGGGACAGCCGGCCTGGGAACCCCACAATCGGACTAGTTCGCGGCGGGTTCAAAATATGGGCTTTGGTCAAGATGGTCAGTTGTGGATGCTTATCAATGGTGGCAACCTGAGCTTTTCCGAAGGTCGGGATTGGGAGTCCTGGACAAAACCGACGAATCCTCAGGTGGCGGTGAGTGTGGGACTATTGGACTTAGCCTACCGGACTTCAGAGGAACTCTGGTTGGCGGGCGGTAGTGGTAATTTGCTCTGTAGTACCGATGGCGGGAAAACCTGGAAAAAAGACCGCGATATTAACGAAGTGGCCTCCAACTTGTATAAAGTGCGTTTCTTTGGCCCGAATCAAGGCTTCATTCTGGGTCAGCAAGGGATTTTACTGCGCTATGCCTCAGAACTCCAGGCCAATGGGACACCAGTGATCCCAGCCAGTTAGTTACTGGAAAAATCCCGAATCTGTGATTGTGAGGAAGCCCCTGGTTGCGTATCATATAGAATCATTGCCGATTGTGATTAATTTCTTATTTTTGGGAGGTATAAAAAGTGGCTGGAACTACGGGTGAACGCCCCTTCTCAGACATTATTACGAGTGTGCGCTATTGGGTCATCCACAGCATTACCATTCCGGCGTTGTTTATTGCGGGTTGGTTGTTTGTCAGCACTGGCCTGGCCTACGATATTTTCGGGACTCCTCGCCCTGACACCTACTTTTCCCAAGAACAACAAGCTGCCCCGGTGGTTTCCGATCGGTTTGAAAGCAAACAACAAATTAACGAGTTTCTCAAGGATTTAAACTAAGGCCCTATGACTAGCAACACTCCCAACCAAGAACCTATTTCTTACCCAATTTTTACAGTCCGTTGGTTAGCTGTGCATACCCTTGGTGTACCGACAATCTTCTTTTTAGGGGCCATTGCGGCAATGCAGTTCATTCAACGGTAATTTTGTCTAACTCCTGGCCTGTTGGTCTTTTTGTTGACTTTACTTTAGGGTGTATTCAATGGAACCAAATCCGAATCGTCAGCCCGTTGAGCTAAATCGCACCTCCCTTTACCTGGGATTGTTGTTGATTTTTGTTGTGGCTTTGCTATTCTCGAGCTATTTCTTTAACTAATCCTTAATGTCCCTCTGGACGCGTTGACTGAAATGCCACCAGAGTCACTGCTTTGATCAATAAAAATAGAGTTCTAGGAGGTTTAACCGTGTTACAAAATGGTCGGATTCCCCTTTGGGTGGTCGCAACTGTGGCTGGAATGGGTGTGATTACAATTGTCAGTATTTTCTTTTATGGAGCTTACGCTGGCCTGGGTTCAAGCCTCTAGGGTCTAAGGCGAGTTTTAGCCCACTCAGACTAATTTCTTTAAAAATCTTAAGATCAACCAGGCCTGTCACGGGTCTGTTTTTTTTCCGGAAAGATTAGCTTAAGATAAAGGTGGCAAATCTAGCTAGTAGGGCCTGGCTGTGGCAGAACCTGATGAAATCAAGAAACAGCAATTTCTCTACCCGACCAGTCGGTATCAAGGTGAATTTAGTCCCCAAAATTTAGCCTTTAATGCCAACCTGCAAGAATTTGCCCAACGAATTGGCTATATTTGTAACTTAGAGACCGGGGGGAAGATTAGTCCCCAACAGGCTTACAAGGACATTAAAGAACTTTGGAAAATGCTCAAGCGCTCCAAAGCCGAACTCTTATCTGAGCCTAATACGCCTGAACCCCCAGAATCCGACTGAGCCGTTGCCGCAATTCACTGTGTTTGGCCTATGTCTCCCCAATTTTCCCCAATGAGTTCTTTATGGGTGAGTTTAGCGACCCCCCCTGTACTTTGCGGAATTTTAGCGCAGGATATTTATTTAGATGTGATCCAGTCAGTCGGCAAAGCAAGTTTAGAAATCTTTCGGGGAGAACAGTTGCCACTCTTGAAGGTTTCTCTCTCCACCCAGGCCAAGCGCGAAGACTAAACAATAAAAAACTAGCATAGTCGCCCCTCCAACTTTTTAGACGGAGTTTATCTTGGGCAATTCTCTAGGGAAACCATTGGGGATGAATACCCGGCCCAAGAGCTTGCGGGGGTAGCAGTTTGATCACTTCTCCCTGTTCGAGGGCTTGAATGGGTAAGAGGATGACTTGAAAATCCTGCTGTTGTCCAGGCGTGGTTTGATCAAAGATTAGGCCAGAGCCATCGGCGGCTAAACCAATCCCCAAGTTTTTCTGGCCAACCAGGTCTAAAATCGGCGTTAAATGCCCATCCCGAATATCTACCATGGCAATAAAGGACTGTTCGCGGAATTGCTCATCGGGACGGAGGCGAGTCATTAAGCAATAGAGAACTTTTCCGCGGGGGTCAAAGGCGGCACTCAGGAGCGAACCCGTTGTTTTGAGCAGTTCCTTGGCCTGCCCTTGACTGTTAACCAAATAGAGGGAGCGGGTAAAGTCTGGGTTAAATTTAACCATTGCCGCATCTCGACCATCGGGGCTAAAGGCCAAGACCATCCCGTATTGGGGTAAGAAACTTAGGAGTTCCCCTTGTTGGCGTTCAGTCAGAGGGACAATGGCTAATCCCTGTCCTTGGGCCATGACCAAGTTTTCACTATCCGGGGCAATATGAAAATCTCCCGTGGCGGGTTGATTGAGTTGCTGGGGGGCCTGGTCACCTTCAATCAGCCAAAGAGACGCTTCGCCGCCATCGGGGCCCCGTTGAATGCGTTGGATAACCAGGCGTTGCCCATCTTGGGATAACTCAAACTTGACCAGCTGATAGTCTCGATTGTCTAAAATTTTTGTTACTTCCCCAGGTGGTCGGGGGGAATGGGTTGGCTCTTCTGGGGGGGTAACGACCAGGCCAGTCGTGACGGTATAAAGCTCTGGGTCTCCACTGCTCTGATCCGTGGGAACAGCCGAAAAAAGAATTCGCTCCCCTTGGGGGTAGGGTTGAAAGTCTAAAACATTCAGGTTGGCCGGGGTGAGGGTCAGCTTTTGTTGCAGGGTTAAATTATTGAGGATCAGCTTGCCCGCCTCAGAACCAGTGCCAATGTAGGCAATCACCCGATCACGACTGCGGAAAAATCCTGAGAAGGGTTCCATTTCGGGCTTGGCAGGTGGTTCAGTCGGAATGTCAACATTGATTTGAAACCCCTGGCCATAGGGAATAGGCTCAAGCAAGGTGTAAGCCAGCCGCCGCCCTGACCAACTGGTTTTACCGGGTAAGGGGGGATCAATCGTAATCGCCTCGCTGATCAACTCCCAATCCATTTGCCGACTAAAACTGAGGATAAAGGCTCGATCAGCAGCACCAATATCCCTATCCTGCCAAGTAAAATAGCGCACCCTTGGTAATGTTTGATCGCCCCCCCAGGCCAAGCCCGCAATCATCACCATGACCACAGCTATTAAACCAAGAGCAACTCGATCCAGAGGCTGCCACTTAAAAAACCAATGTTTGAGCATAAACTTACCGAGGGAAGTAAGAACGGGAACCCATATTCCAGGGGTCCTGATGGCCAGTCAGCCCTGATCTTGATCCTAAGCCAGGATAGTCCCAGCCCTGCCAAGAGCTAAAACTACCCTAAAATTCGATGCCAGCTTGGGCCTTGACCCCTTGTTCTCGAAAGGGATGTTTAATGAGGGTCATTTCTGTCACTAAATCCGCTTCAGCAATGAGTTCTGGGGGTGCGCCTCGGCCAGTCAAAATCACGTGGGAAGTGGCAGGCTTTTCGGCCAGGCCTTGGAGGACTTGTGAGACGGATAGATAGCCCAGTTTTAAGGCCACATTAACTTCATCAAGTAGCACGAGCCGAAATTCTGGGTTGGTCACATAGTGCAAGGCTGTTGTCCAGGCCGCTTGGGTGGTGGCAATATCCCGCTGGCGATCTTGGGTTTCCCAGGTAAAGCCTTCCCCAAGGGCCTGGAATTCAAGCTGTGGGGAGAACTGCCCAAGCATAGCTTTTTCGGCTGGCTCCCAGGCCCCCTTAATAAATTGGACAATCGCCACCCGATAGCCATGGCCCAAAGACCGCAAGACCATCCCCAAGGCGGCTGTTGTTTTTCCTTTCCCATTACCGGTGTGGACAATGATCAGGCCTTTCTCCAGATTCCGTTCAGCAACTCGTTGAGCCTGAATTTCCTTGCGGCGTTGCATCTTGGCCTGGTGTTGGGCATCCGTAACCATAGACAACTAACCTTTTAAGGCTCGGGCAAAATTTTGGCGGTAGGTCTTGTTGGTAATCATCACCGGCCAGAGAATCGTCAAGATAAACCGGGATTGGGCATAACTGGTGCGCTCAAACCCGTTCCAGAACTTCCAGCCCCCAGCTAAGTAAAGCATCACTAAAACCAGGCCAATTAAAGTTCCCATCGGTTTCTACTCTCAACCCTAAACTCTAAAGCTCAACCGAGCCACCCGCTGCTTGTAGTTTAGCCCGAGCCTGACGAAATGCTTGGGTAGCCTGAAACTTGGCCTGGCGGGAATCCCCTTGTTCGGTCTTGGCAAGTTGCTCCTTGGCATTCGTATAATCAGCCTTGGCCTGGTCTAAATTAATCGTGTCACCCCGGATCGCACCGTTGACTAAAACCGTGAGTTCATTGTTTTCAACTTCGGCAAAGCCGCCCATCAGGGCAATTGAGAGCCAGTCTTTACCGGAGCGGACTCGCATGACCCCCGTTTCCAGGGCCGTGAGCAAGGGGGCATGATTGGCTAAGATGCCTAACTGGCCAGTCGTACTGGGGAGAATCACTTCTTCGGCGGGGGCATCCCAAACCGTTTTATCGGGGGCAATTACCCGGACAGTCATCACCATAGGTCTTTAGTGCCTCGTTCAAAGGGTAGAACAACGGGTCTTAATTAGTAACTGAACTGCGCTAGGGATGAGCCGGCCCACCCCTAATTCCCTCGGACAACTTAGCCTTTGAGTTTTTCGGCTTTCGCTTTCGCTTCCTCGATGTCACCCACCAAGTAGAAGGCCTGTTCCGGTAAATCATCCAGCTCACCACTGAGGATTTGTTTGAACCCTTTGATCGTGTCGGCCAAGGTGACATATTTACCCGGCGCGCCGGTGAAGACTTCCGCCACAAAGAAGGGTTGGGAGAGGAATCGTTCGACTTTTCGGGCCCGAGCCACGATCAAACGATCTTCTTCCGACAGTTCATCCAGGCCCAAGATGGCAATGATGTCTTGCAGTTCTTTGTAGCGTTGGAGGGTGGATTGAACGGCCCGGGCAGTGCTGTAATGCTCATCGCCCACAATCGAAGGCTGCAACATGGTGGAGGTTGAACCCAAGGGATCCACCGCCGGATAAATTCCTTTCGCTGCTAACCCCCGAGAAAGAACGGTCGTTCCATCCAAGTGAGCAAAGGTAGTGGCCGGAGCGGGGTCGGTCAAGTCATCGGCAGGCACATACACGGCTTGAATGGAGGTAATTGAACCTTCTGTGGTGGAAGTAATCCGCTCTTGGAGTTCACCGACATCGGTTCCGAGAGTTGGCTGATATCCCACGGCGGAGGGCATCCGACCTAAGAGGGCTGATACTTCTGAACCGGCCTGGACAAACCGGAAAATATTATCCACAAATAACAGCACGTCCTGTTTGCTAACATCCCGGAAATATTCCGCCATGGTCAAACCCGACAGACCAACCCGCATCCGGGCTCCGGGGGGTTCGTTCATCTGGCCGTAAACGAGGGCAATTTTGGAGGCATTGGGATCGTCTTTGTTGATCACCCCGGATTCAATCATTTCGTTGTAGAGGTCATTCCCTTCCCGAGTCCGTTCACCCACCCCCGCAAATACGGAGACCCCGCCGTGCTTGGTGGCAATGTTGTTGATCAATTCCATCATGATCACGGTTTTACCCACACCCGCTCCCCCAAACAGGCCAATCTTGCCACCCCGGCGATAGGGGGTCAGGAGGTCAATCACCTTAATGCCGGTTTCAAAAACCGAAGGCTTGGTTTCCAGTTCGGTAAATTTGGGCGCACTGCGGTGAATCGGGAGGGTATCTTGCTGGCTGACGGGCCCTTTTTCGTCAACAGGTTCGCCGAGAACATTAAAAATCCGCCCGAGGGTGACTGTCCCCACAGGTACGCTAATGGCTGCCCCGGTATCCACGGCTTCCATCCCCCGCACCAGGCCATCGGTGGTACTCATGGAGACGGCCCGAACTTTGTTGTCGCCCAATAATTGCTGGACTTCAAAGGTGACGGCCACATCCAGGCCAGCATCGTTTTTACCTTCCACCCGCAACGCATTGTAGATGGAGGGCATTTTACCGTTGGGAAATTCAATATCCACCACCGGGCCAATAATCTGCGTAATGTAACCCACATTGGCTCGTTCGACTGTTGTGACCATAACCTACGCCTTATTACCTTTGATGATTGACTGAGTGCGAGACATCCACTGGGGGAGTAACGCCTAGGAATGTTGCTGTGCCCGAAAATGCACCATCATTAACCCTATCACACGGGAATCCTCATCCATACATTACTTTGGGAGAGTCGAGGAAGAAATGCTGGAAACCAAAGCTGGCATGGGTTAAGGAACAACTTCAATCTCATCTTCAAAAAACCAAGTACTGCCTTGTCCCTCGAATTTCACCACGACCCCAACACCACTGCCATCGGTCATTTTGAATCCGGTAATCACGCCAAATTTACCTAACGTGTTGGCGACCCCTTGATTAACCCGATCACGAATCCGACAGACGCGGACTTTTTGCCCAACTTCCATAGTGTTTCCTCAGTATTATCTCTTGAAATCACGCCCCAGGCCTGGGGAACTGCGCTTAAATCCTTGCTCATCCTACCAGGCCCGAATCCCCTTGACATAGAAATTTTGCAGAGCGCGCCTTGGCGAGAAAATACCATCCAGCCACTCCGAAATTAGTAACGCTGAGCCAAATTTAAAGACTCCTAAATTCCTCGGGTTCACTCCTGGCCTGGGGGTGAAAATAGTCATAGATTTGTTGGGCCAGGCGAGGGCCAATGTTAGGGACGGCCGTAAGTTGGGCCAGACTGGCCGTGCGGATAAAATCAATGGATCTGAACGTAGCTAAGAGTTGTTTTTGGCGGTGATAGCCCAGGCCGGGTATTTCTTCTAAGCGCGACCGCCGCATCCGATCACTTCTTTGTTGGCGATGAAAACTAACCGCAAACCGATGGGCCTCATCTCGTAACCGTCTCAGGAGTTGAACACCCGGCTGTTCCGCATCTGTAGGCAGGGGTTGGGATTCACCAGGCAAGAAAATTTCTTCCCGTTGTTTGGCCAGGCTGAGGATTTTGACATCTTCTAAAATGCCGCCATCCCGCAACACATTCACCACTGCTGAGAGTTGCCCTTTACCGCCATCAATCATCACCACATCCGGCCAATTGGCATCCCCGACCCGTTCTTTGCTGGGATCATCAAGATAGGTCCGAAAACGCCGTTGGAGAATCTCCGCCAGACTCGCAAAATCATCGGAATGGCCAGTTTTGACTTCAGGATTGCGAATTTTATAGCGGCGATAGTGCTGTTTGGCTGGTAAACCATTGATGAACACGACCCGTGAGGCCACTGCATCCGAGCCTTGAATGTGGGAAATGTCATAGCCTTCGATCCGTTGGGGCAGTTCCGGCAAATCCAAAAGTTCAGCTAAATCCTTGAGGGCGGCATTGTTCCGATCAGTTACTTTTTGAGTGCGGGCCAGTTCTAAGAGGGCGTTACGTTCGACCATTTCAATCAGTTCGGCCTTGGCCTGGCGTTGGGGAACGGTGATTGTGACTTTGCGCCCCTTGGCCTGGCTGAGATAATCCGCTAAAAATTCGGCTTCCGGTAAGGCCGTTTGGACCAAAATTTCCGGGGGAATCTCGACGGGATCGGCCTGGGCATAATGTTCTTCAAGGACGCGCTGGAGAATCAAACCCGGTTGTCCGGCCTGGGCATCAGCGACAAATCCCAACCGACCGACTAACCGCCCCGAGCGAATTTGAAATAGCTGAATACAGGCCTGGTGCTCATCGGCAGCTAAAGCAATGGCATCCCGAGACACCGTATCATCCGAAAGCGTTACCTTTTGATCCGCTCCCAAATATTTCAATCCGGCAATTTGATCCCGTAACCGCGCTGCCAATTCAAAATTGAGGACTTCCGCGGCCTGCTCCATTTGTTGGGTCAAGGTTTCAATCAATTCTCCTGTTCGGCCTTGGAAAATCATCGCCACCCGTTGCAGTGTTTTCCGGTAGTCTTCCGGTGTAATCAGCTTTTGGCAGACTCCCGGACAGCGACCCATATCGAAATTCAAACAGGGGCGATCCTTAAATAGGGGTTGAGGACGTTGCCGTAACGGAAAAAGCCGTTTCACCAGGCCTAGCGTCTGTCTCAGTAACCTTGTATCCACATAGGGGCCGTAGTAGCGATCTTTTTGGGCTTCCAGGCGGCGTTTGCGGGTAATAAAAATCCGCGGATACTCCTGTGACCAAGTGATACAGAGATAGGGATATTTTTTATCGTCTTTGAGCAGAACATTGAAATGGGGCTGATGCTGCTTAATTAAATTTGCTTCTAGGGCCAGGGCTTCTGCTTCGCTGTCGGTGACAATAAACTCAATATCCGCGACTTGATAGACCATTAACTCGAGGCGGGGGCCAAGGCTGGCGGGTTGGCGAAAATAGGATCGGACGCGATTGCGGAGGCGTTTTGATTTACCGATATAGAGAATTTGATCCGTTTTATCCCGCATTAAATACACCCCCGGCTCCAAGGGCAATTCTTTTAGACGGGCTTCTAACTGTTCCCGATTTTTTAGTAGTGGCTCCGACATGGAATTTAGAAAAAAACGCTCAGAAACAGTCCAGACTTGGCAGATCCCAAATCCAAAGAGATAGACGGAAAGGGGGGCCAAACAACGGTGGGGGAAGTAGCAGTCGCATCAAGGATTATTGGGTAGTGGGGGAGTGAACAACCGACAAATAAGGCAACGAAATATCAAGAGTCTAACGTCAAGACAGTCCCTGTAGAATTGACGCGATAAATCCAGGACGAAAGTTCACGAACTGGGGGCGGTATTGATCGGGCCTTGGCCTGGTTTCGTTTCAAGGGAGAGGTTTTTCGCTGTTCTCTCTGGCCCGTGACCGACTACCGGTTTGTTGTTCCATGGCCTTGATGCCAAAACCAACCAATGCCCCCACTGTTAATGGCACGCCGAAACCGCCCCCCATCAGAATCACCAATGACACGATCCCTTTGACTCCTTTTTCTGCTTGGGAGCAGTTTTTGGGAAAGGCACAACCCATCGGCCCCATGGTGAAGGCAAGCCACCCAGAAATCAGTAAGGTAAAGGGAAATATAATCACAGTTACTAAACATCCCGCCGCCGGAGCCAAACATCCAGGCCATGGCGATTGATCACGGGAAACCTTGCTTTCTGGGGCATCCTGATGAGAGTTCATCGTTTCCAGGCCGGTCAGATTTTGACAACCCAACGATAACAACTTTCCAGTTCTGATTATGGCCATTGATTGGGTCTGACCTGGAACATCGGGATTGGCAAACTGTTAAACTATGTAAAGCATTTTTGAATCCAGTTACGAGTTGCGTCTATGCAGGTGGCGATTGTTGGGGCAGGGTTAGCCGGATTAGCGGCGGCCATTGATCTGGTGGATGCCGGCCACCAAGTGACGATTTACGAGTCTCGCCCGTTCATTGGCGGCAAAGTGGGTAGTTGGGTGGATCCCGATGGCAACCACATTGAAATGGGCCTGCACGTTTTCTTTTACAACTACGCCAACCTGTTTGCGCTTCTGGATAAGGTTGGGGCGAGGCAAAATCTCTTACCGAAAGAACATATCCATACCTTTATCAATCGGGGTGGGATGACCGGTGCCTTGGATTTTCGCTTTCCCCTCGGTGCGCCGTTTAATGGCTTGAAAGCATTTTTCACCACTAGCCAACTGAATGTCCAGGATAAGCTGCAAAACTCCATTGCCTTGGGAACGAGTCCGATTGTCCGGGGCCTGGTGGATTATGACGGGGCAATGAAACAAATTCGGGGCCTGGATCAATACAGCTTTGCCGATTGGTTTCGCCGTCACGGGGGTTCTGCAGGCAGCCTCAAACGCCTTTGGAATCCGATTGCCTATGCCTTAGGTTTTATTGGCGTGGAAGAGATGTCGGCCCGCTGTATGTTGACGATTTTTCAGATGTTTGCCGCCAAAACTGAAGCCTCCAAACTGAATATGCTGAAAGGCTCACCCCACAACTATTTGCTTAAGCCTTTGGTGGATTACTTAACGGCCCGGGGGACAGAAATTTTTACCAGGCGGCGGGTCAGGGAGATTTTATTTGATCAGCAAGAGGGTAAAACTACTGTGCAGGGCCTGGTGATTGCCAAAGGGGAAGAAACCGAAACCATAATCGCCGATGCCTATCTTTGTGCCTGTGATGTCCCCGGAATTCAACGCCTCATCCCCCAGGCCTGGCGCAAGTATCCTGAATTTGACAATATTTTCAAGTTGGATGCTGTTCCAGTGGCCACAGTGCAACTCCGCTTTAATGGCTGGGTGACAGAACTCCAAGACCCGGAAAAACGCACACAACTCCAACAGGCCAGCGGAATTGACAACCTCCTTTACACTGCCGATGCCGATTTTTCCTGTTTTGCCGATTTAGCCCTCGCCAGTCCCGCGGATTACTATCGAGAAGGGCAAGGGTCTCTGATGCAAGTAGTCTTAACGCCGGGTGATCCCTTCATGAAACAAAGTAATGAAGCGATTGCCCAACACGTTCTCAAACAAATCCATGACCTGTTTCCCTCTTCCCGAGACTTAACAATGACTTGGTTTAGTGTGGTGAAATTAGCCCAGTCCCTCTATCGAGAAGCACCGGGGATGGATCCTTACCGACCCGCCCAGGCCACCCCAGTGTCTAACTTCTTTTTGGCAGGGAGCTACACTCAACAGGATTATATTGACAGTATGGAGGGGGCAACCATGTCCGGTCGGCAAGCGGCACAGGCCATATTGGCGGGGTGGAATTCATGAGTGAGTGGCTTGAGCATACCGTCCAAATTGAAGTCGCCGCCCCGATGGATTTGGTGTGGGATCTATGGTCAGATCTGGAAAAAATGCCCCTGTGGATGAAATGGATTGACTCGGTGAAAGTCCTAGAAGAAAATCCAGATTTGTCCCGTTGGAAGTTGGCCACCGGGGGCCTGGAATTTAGTTGGCAATCCCGGATTCGACAGCAGATTTTTCATCAAATGATTCAATGGGAATCCGTTGATGGTTTACCCAACCGGGGGGCGATCCGCTTCTATGATCGTCACGGCAGCAGTATTGTCCGTCTCTCAGTGGCCTATGCCATTCCCGGAGTTCTGGGAAAAATCATGGATCGGTTGTTCCTCGGTAAAGCGGTGGAAAATAACCTGATGGAATCCCTCCAGGCCTTTCGGGACTATGCCCAGGCTGTGGCTAAACCGGTTTCCCAACCCAATTAATTTAAGAAAAACTGGCCTGTACTGGTACAGACGAGCAGAGTAAGGTTATCCTGATAGCAATCTTGCTCAATTTTTGTCTTTTTTTACCAACTTTGTGCCACTGTGAGTGCTCCCCCCCGTAGTCCCAACCCCAATCCTCCCCTCTCTCTGGGCGAACAAGTGGAGCGCTTACCGGCCCTGTTTGCAGCGGCGCGCCCTCAACGTCCAGGTGATAATGGCTCGCGCTCAAGTCGGATTACCCCAGCCCAAACGGAATTGATTCGTTGTTTGAAAACTATTTTGGAGCAGCCCCTTCCCCAGGAAGACGGGATTTTGCGCGGCGGCTATCTGCAACGGTTAATTGAGGCCTATGCCCAGTTATTTGCCAGTTGTTTATCGGGGAGCAGTAGCCAACTCCAACACCAGGCCCTGGTTCAAACCGTCCAACGCCTCAGCCAAATCCCGATGACGGTTATCCAAGAAGACTATGATCGTCTCAACCGAGGTCATTATAACGTCCCCCTCAAGCAACTCGTTCTCTCCTTTAGCCGCCCTACCCTGGCCCAACGGGCTACCCCACCGACCTTAACGGAAGCTGAATGTTTCTTAGCCATTTTTATCCAAGCCCTGCGTCAACAACTGGGTTCGGTGGTTTTATTCAGCGATGAATTTAAGCGTGACTATCGGGATTTACTGCGGAGTGTCTGTAAGGCAGCCCCAGATCCGGAACTTTGCCAAAGTAATCTCCCCGGTTGGCTTTGGGAAGCGATGAAGTCCTTTGACCCCCTGAAGGCGTTTAGTGCCACAGGCCACGGCCGCCCCACCTTCGAGGCCTGGGTGAGAACGGTTGTTAATAATAAACTGGCCGATGAAAAACGGAAGCTCCTCAAACGGGAAGCCGATGAACTGCTGTTTTATGAAAGCCGGGCGTTACCGATGTTTGAACAGCGTTATGCCGCGGCTGGGGCAGCGGTGCAAGAGGAGTTAGATTTGGCCGCTTGTTGCCAACTGATTAAGATTGTCCAATCAGAAATTACTGACCCCCGGATTCGGACTTCGACAACCCGTTTGCGCCAACAAATTGCCCAACTCTTAGGCTGGACAATTGAATATACCCGTGAAATTCATCAGCAAGTCCGGCGGATTTTAGGGCGTTATGTTCAGTCAACTCGCTCCCTGAACATTACCTCCACCGACAGTAACCAAGAATGGATTGATAATTACCCCGATGCCCGCACTCTGCCCAATTTAGGGAATCAGGGGGTAGATTGCATGGTGGACTTTCTCAATGATCAGCAAACACCCATCTGGGTGCGAGATTGGTGTGAAAAACGGCGTACCCAGGCCGAAATTGCGGCCGAACTCTTTGTCAGCCAACCGACTATTTCCCGTTGTCTCGGCCGTGAATATCGTCTCTGGCTTTACCGTAGGTTCTTCAAAGATCAACAAACCCCAGAATGGATGAGGCGATGGTACGATACCCAAACCATATCCAGCCCCCATCAACGACGGCAAGCGCGACGGGATATTCATCCAGACTATGCCCGTGGCGTGTTTACGGCAAAGCAGATTGATGACCAAATTGAGGCGCGGCTAGAAGAATGGTGCTTACGCAATGGCATTTATTATTTAGCCTAATTTCAAACTTGGCCGAAGCTATTCACTTGTACGGATGATACTATTTATGAGTTCTATGTTTGCCCCTGTAGTTCCCATCGGTCGGCAGGCCTGGGATGCGGCCCAATCCGTTTTGCAAGCCTGTAGCCCCCATCGCCAAAAAGCGGCCTTACCCTACCTGTTGGCCATGTATAGTTTTATGGCCTGGTGGGAAGAGGATGCCCAGGCCGTCAACGGTGGCTTAGAACGGGAGTTATCGTTAACCACAACTTGGTGTGAACAACCAGAGGTTTTAGAACTGATCAATCTGGCCGATTTGAATGTGGAGGGAGTGCAGTTAGCCTTCTATCCCCTAGAGGTCGGTCAAAGCAGTTTTGAGATTCATTGTCCAACGTTCTTAGGGGTTTTACAAGCCGACTTGGCTGTGGCGGTAGAGTTAGATCGGTGTCAGTGCTGGGCTAAATTACTGGGTTTCTTAGATCGGGCGGCTTTAGTTCAACATTGGCAAGCCCAACCCCCCGATACCCAAGGGTTTTCCCCAGTACCCCTAGAACTTTTGCAGCCGATTTACTACCTACCTGAGCAAATTAGCTACCTTCAACCCGCTATCCCCCAGGCCAGCCCTAAAACCCAGGCTAAGGCTAAAGCCAATAAAACTAATCGCAATCAGCCCCAGCCAGCCGCGCCCACAGATGTCCATCAACTCACGGCTAAGTTGCTGCAATTGGGAGTCACACCGGTTGCCCCAGGCCTGGAAGGAAAACCCACAGAAGCGACTCGCAGGATTTCTACCCAGTCGAAAGACGCTAGTTCCGTCAATCGTTTAGTCCAGGCCCTACAGATTTATAACGGCATTAGTACCATTGAGAAGATCAACAATTAAGCCCGGTATTAACCCCTGATTAACATCCCTTGTCTGAGGCTCCTATAGCTTGGAGTCAATGATGGTCGCAATTCAGTGTGTCTCTTGAGCAGGGGGACTACCCGGTCTTTTGAGGGATCTGTTTGGCGATCTGTGAATCCAGGGATGTGGCGATGTATCGAATCTCCAATGTTTTGATCATGGCTTGGCACCAGGCCCGTCAGCGTTTACCCCTTTGCTCACTGGGGTTATATTTAATTTTGATGGCTATGATAGCGGCGGTATTTACACCTCTGTCTATCGGGCGGTTGAGTAGTACAGTCCCAAGAGCGGTGATTCAGTCTGGTGACTCCCTCAACAACTCCGGGGGGATCATACCGCCAGGCCTGGCACAAATGTTAGAGACTATTTTTCTGCCTATTAGTATTTTATTGTCGGCCCTCAATCAGTTTTGGCTACCTTGGATCATGGCTTTAGTCTTGGTGGCCCTAGTGACCCAATACTTTGTCGCTCAGCGTAGTCGGGTCAATTGGTTTGGGCTAGGAGCGGGGAGTTCAGGCATCGCCATTGTCCTGATGGTGTTGGGGTTATGGGTTGAACCGGTGTTAACAGTGACTATGGCGATTGTGGGCTTTCCGGCCGGAGCAGCGGTTATATTTCTATATCGGGAATTAGAACATCAACGCTTGGCCTGGAAGTCATGTCTGGCGATTACCGCCTTGGCAACCCTATTTGGGCTGATTTTGGGCATTTGGTTGTTAATTGGCTTTTTTCAATTTCGGGCCATTGGCATTCCGGCGGGACAATCTGGACATACCTTGGCCTTGGTGCTGTTTCCCTATGTTTGTTTCCTTGGCCTGGGCTTGGTGATTGCCCTCTTATCCCCTTGGTTTAGCCGTCCTTCGGCCTAGAATTTCTACCTCCCTCAGGTTGCAAAAGTCGTTATCAAGAGCACACAAACCTACAACAAATGATGACTTTTATCTTGTCGGTTTAGAGCAGATGTCTTGCGGTTTTGCTTCAGAACTCCTGATCTACAGTCATAAATCCCAGGCCTGCAATCAATCCACTTAAGATGAAGAGTGTGGGGTGAAACGATGAAGGGTGAGAGGGAGACCAGTCAGAAAATGCTTAATGGGCAGTCTTTTTGACATTTCTATTCCCTCAGAACAGTCTGCGTAACGCTATAGTAGCCGGCCCTTGCCAATTTGTGCCTTTATCCCCCTTGATGGAAATCATTTTTGTGACATTCAGGAAACTGTCTGGCCAGATATTAAAGTTCTGTTACCCTCCAGCTATGGTTAGGGTCGGGATTCGCTTAGGGCTTGACAGTATTTTGTGTTTCTTTGAGGTGGCACATCCGATTCACTCAGTTCTGCATAAGTCCTGAGAATTGGCCCTAAAGCATTGGTAGTTGACGGTTTGCTCCTCTTCGTTTGTTTCTGATTGGATTGTTCATTATCGTCCAATTTTTCGGCCTATATGGGAATTTAGGTGCAGTTGTGATTGCTAGTTTATTTACCAAACCAAAACAAGGCCTGGGCATAGAACTTACCCCGGAGCGAGTCAATATCGCCCTTTTAGAGCAGGGACGGCAGGGAATTAAGTTAAGTTCCTTTGTCTCTGTTCCCCTCAACGAAGGTGCCATCGAAGAAGGGCGGATCATGGACACAGCGGCGGTGGCAGAAGCGATTCGTCAAGGTCTCGAAGAAAAAAAGATCAAGGCTAAAAATGCCATTAGTGCCATTCCCATGGGAGATGCGGTGATTCGCTTGATTCGTCTCCCGGCGGAGTTAAGCAATGCCGAGCTGCGGGAAATGGTCCTCTACCAAGAAGCCCCCCTTTATCTGCCCTTTCCCCGAGAAGAAGCGGATGTTGATTATCAGAAGTTGGGCAGCAGCCTGGATGATGATGGGATTGAGCGGGTGGAAGTTTTGCTGGTGGGGACGTTGCGCTCTGTCACCGATACTATTGCCAGTACGTTTATCCAGGCCGGTGTGCAACTGACAACGTTAGAAGTGTCCAGCTTTGCTCTGATGCGGACGATGCGAGAACAACTCCAGCAATTAGTTGGGGAAGCCGTGGCGATTGTGGATATTGGCTACGACGGTACAGAAATTAGCATTGTTAAGGACGGGATTCCCCAATTTAATCGTAAAGTTCCTATTGGCACAGCCCGGATGCAAGAGGCGATTAGTCGAGCCATGAATTTACCTCCAGCAATGGGGGTGGATCTGCTGAGTAGTTTATCGGTTCCCGTGGGACAAATGGATGGTGTTCCAGCTAACCCAAGTTCGGCGGCAATCTTACGAGTGTTGGGGGATTTATCCGATGAAATCCGCCGTTCGATTGATTTCTACTTAAATCAAGGTGAAACATTAGAAATTTCGCAACTTCTCTTGGCGGGAGTTGGGGCAGGAATTGGTCAAATTGATGAGTTTTTTAATGAAAAGTTGAACTATGTCACCCTCCTCATGGATCCGATTGCCAACCTCTCACTCCAGGTGAGTGATGAACTTTCCCCAGATAAACGCCCAGGCCTGGGAACGGTCATTGGCCTGGGTTTGCGCGGCGTATTCTAAGCAGGAGATGAGCGACTTATGTATGTAATTGACATTAACTTACTGAGAGACCGACCAGAATTTGGCGGCGAAGTTGACTCTGGCACTGTTGGGGGAGGCACTGACAATACCCCAATTATTATTGGTGGAGTTGCGGCGGCTGTTTTCATTGGCCTAGTTGTTTTGGGAGCTGCTGGAGCCACCTACTGGACAAGCCAACTCCAAGCCAAGAAGGCTGAAGTGGAAGCCCGCCTTGGAGAAGTTGCCCCCAAGTTGGCGGAACTCGGAGAATTAAAAACTGAGGTTACAAACATCACGGCGGAAACTAAAGCCCTAACAACTATCTTCAATCAGGTCAAGCCCTGGTCAGCCCTCCTGCGGGATTTAGCTGGTAATACTCCCAAAGGGCTACAGATTACCCAGATTACTCAGGCGGCTCCACCCCCACCTCCAGCCCCACCCCCTGCAAAGGAAGGTGAAACTCCCCCCCCGCCTCCCCCCCCGCCAATGACATCGGATTTAACGCTTGATGGCCAGGCCGAGTCTTTTCCTGATGTGAATGATTTTGTGTTGCTGTTACAACAAAAGTCACCATTCCTAGTCCCGAACTCCACTCGGCTTGTTTCTGCCAATCGAGAGAGCAACTTCATCAAGTTTCAAATTAAAACCACAGTGAGTGATGTCCCTGCCAGTGAGTTACTCCAGGCCCTTGAACAGAACGGGGCATCCGGTTTAGCCTCTCGCATTAAATTTTTGAAAGAACGAGGAGTGGTAACACAATGACCCTAACTGGAGATTTTGGCTCCCCCATTCAAGACAGCCCGCCCCCGTCTTATCCCACCGTATTTGGGGTTACTTTCACGCCGATTGTTACAGGGATCCTAATTGCAGTTGGTGGTTTATTGGTGGCCGCTTACCTTGGCTCAATCCTCGTGGCTCCAAAATTGGAAGAAGCGACCGCCCTACAACTCGAACTCTCCCAACAAGAGGATGACCTGAAGCAGCGGGAGGAAACCCTCAAGCAACTTAATAAAGTGGTCGCCGACCTAGACCAGGCCAAGGTCAATAACCAACAGGTACGAACCCTCTTTGCGGATCAAAAAGCCTTGGATACACTCCTCCTAGACTTGAATCAGATTATTACTGCTAGCCAGGCCCGCCTAGATAAGTATGAGCCTCAGCCCCCTGCAGTTGTTGCCGATGGCTCCCTTGGGCCTGAACTGAACAACAAGATTAAGCAGCAAGTCACGAACGTGATCATGGAAGGCTCCTATGAACAGACGATTAAGGTGATGCAAAGCATTGACAGCCAGCAAAATTTCTTAGTCGTGCGGGGATTAACGGTTGAGGCCATTCCGACCAAGCCTGGCCTGGTTAAGTCAACCTTTAATATGATTGCCTATGTCCCCCTCACCCCAGAGGAATTGGCGGCGGCCAATCCCCCCCCGGAACCCAAGCCAGAAGGGGAAGGGCAAAAAGATGGCCAACCTAAACCGGAGGGTACCTAAGTCATTATCAAGACCCTGATACCCACCCCCTGCGAAGACCAATCTGTGATCTAAAAAATCTGTCCTTCTTTAATTGTTCTGAGTTTTGCCAAGTTTTGTGAGGAGTAGAGTTGTGAACCAGTCTCAAGCGTTACACCGAATCGGGGTCAGTTGTCTGACTGCCAGCCTCCTGTTGCCTTTAGCCCAACCCGCGGCCTTTGGCGCAGATACGGAAATTACCGGGATTAAGTTGAATAGCACCCCCAATGGGATTCAAGTGGTCTTTAATGTGCAAGGGAATTTGCGGCCCCCTGTCTTTACAGTTAATCGGGGTAACACCTCCATTGCCGATATTTCCAATAGTCAACTCCGCTTACCCCAAGGAGGAGCCTTCCGCCAAGATAACCCGGCCCCTGGCATTACCTCCTTAGAAGTTGCTCAGCTTGATCCCAAAACAATTCGAATTACGGTCAACGGTGTTGCTTCGGCCCCTAGCTCTCAAGTTGTGCGCAAACCCGATGGCTCTGGGCTACTCCTCAACTTCATCACCGCGAAACAACCAGCCGGGCCAGCCACGCCTCCTATTTCAGGACAGCCAGCCAACACATTCCCCGGACCCAATCCCGTGCCTCCTTTCCAACCCCGAGCCGTAGCTCCACCCGTGGGAGATATTGTCATTGCCCCAGTCCTCTCAGACCCCGATACGATTGATTTGGGAACATCTGAACGAATTCCTCGCCTCCTCTTGCGCGAGGCCCCAGTGCGAGAAGTATTAGGTCTTTTAGCTCGGGCAGCGGGAGCCAACATTGCCTACTCAGAGGACAGTGGCGGGCCGGGGGCTGGGCCACAAACCATCTCCTTGGATATTGAAAATGAATCGGTTCAGGATGTCTTTAACTATGTGATTCGGGTCGCTGGCCTGCAAGCCAATCGCCAAGGTCGGACGATTTTTGTTGGCTCTCAACTTCCCCCTGAGGCTCAAAACCGAATTGTTCGCACGATTCGCTTAAACCAAATGCGAGCCACGATTCAAACCCAGACGGTACAAACCCTCACCTCCCAGGCCAATACCGGCGGGAGTGTCGGCGCAATTGCTGGATCCGCTAGCACGGGCACAACCGCTGGAACTTCGACCCCTGTCCAAACCTCCATTAACCGCCAAACTCAGATTACCGATAACATCAATCAACTCGGGGCCCTCGAACTATTGCAATCCTATGGGGCAAACCAAGGTGCAACAAGCCCACAAGGTTCCCAGTTTCAAAGTACCCTATTGGCTGGTCTGTCCGTAATTGCTGATGCCCGCACAAACTCTGTCACCTTGATTGGCACTCCCCGGAAGGTGGAAATGGCCATGAGTATCATTTCCCAATTGGATGTTCGCAAGCGACAAGCCATGGTGAACGTTAAGTTTGTGGATGTGAACCTCCTCAAGGGACGAGTGTTTAACAGCAATATTCAAACCAATTTTGGCGATAGCTTGACGGCAGCGATCTTCGATCCCAATGGCTTAAGCATCAGCAGCGGGACTCAACCCCCTGGTCAAAGCCCCCCAGTTGTCATCCCACCGGATCGGGAAAATACAACGGCGATTATCTTTCCCCCCATTGCCATCCCAGGTCTGCCCGTTGGCCAAACCGTGAGTAACTTCTTTGCCAATATCATCACTCAGGTGCAGACCGGGAATGCAACTATCCTCACTAACCCAACTCTGGTGATTCAAGAAGGGAGTGCGGCCCAGGTGAACCTGACCCAAGAGGTGTTTTCAGGGATTACCTCAACGGCTTCCACAACCGGGACAGGCAGTGGGGCGGCGGTGGCGGCAACCAGTATCACGCCGATTATTCGCCAGGCCGGGGTGATTTTCAATGTCACCATTGACCAAATTGATGACAATGGCTTCATCACGATGCAATTGTCGCCGGAAGTGAGTGCCCCCAGTGGAACTTACTCAGTGGTCTTTCCAGGTGTTTCTCTGCCTTCGACTGGAACCTTATTATCCCAACGGCGGATGGAGTCGGGGCGGATTCGCCTACGGGATGGGCAAACTCTGGTTCTGGCAGGGATTATTCAGGATCAGGATCGTTCAACCGTAACGAAAATTCCCATCTTAGGTGATCTTCCGATCCTGGGACGTTTGTTCCGGCAAGAATCGAGTACCCGTGATCGGCGGGAGTTGGTGGTGATGGTAACACCAAAAGTGATGGATGATTCCCAAAACGCCACTAACGGGTATATCTACTCCCCAGGCCAGGCCATTAACCCCCAAATGCAACAACAGATCCTCACTCCTCCGCGGCGGTATTAAACCCACAAGGATTGACTGAAGCTATAGGCCAATGCCTGATCATGACAATGACGAGTTGAGATTAAGTTCTTGATTCGTCATTGTTTTATAGTCTTTTATGGTTCATGATGATTGCCGCCAAAGCCTATCAGCCATCCGACAGGTTTGCACCATTTCCAGGCCATCATGGACACGCACCAGATCTACCCCTTGGGCAATGGCATAGCAACAGGTGGCGGCCGTTCCCCAAATGCGGGCTTTCGGATTGGGCTGGTTGAGAATTTCGCCAATAAACCGTTTTCGAGAAGTGCCAATCAGAATGGGGCAGCCGAGGGTTTGAAATTGTCGGAGGTTTTGCAAGAGGCGGATATTTTGAGTCGTTGTTTTGGCAAAGCCGATCCCTGGATCAATCACGATGTGATGCCGGGGAATGCCGAGATTCATCGCGGTGGTGATTTGGGCTTGAAAGAAGGCTAATAGTTCCCCTATTAAATCCCCATAGTCGGTGAGGGTTTGCATGGTTTGGGGGGTGCCGCGGCGGTGCATGAGGACAATAGGCACATTTGAGCGGGCCGCAACCTCCAAGATTTGGGGATCATCCTTGCCCCCGGACACATCATTGATCAGATCGGCTCCGGCATTGAGGGCGGCCTGGGCCACTTCAGCACGGGTGGTGTCAATGGAAATTGGCGTGTTTAATTCTTGGCGGATGGCGTTAATCACCGGAATAACTCGTTCCAGTTCGGATTCTCGGGAAATTTCCTCAGCCCCAGGCCGGGTAGATTGGCCCCCCACGTCTAAAATGTCCACCCCCGCAGTTGCTAATGTTTGGGCTTGGTTCACCGCCGCGGCAATACTGGCAAACTCGCCCCCATCACTAAAACTATCCGGCGTAACATTCAAAATCCCCATCACATAGGTTTTCCGGCCCCAGATAAACTCATGACCGCGAATGCGCCAACCTCCAGTCCCGTCAACCGGATGCACACTTGCCTTGTTAGGATAGAAATCCACTCTATTTGCCTACTGTTTTACCGTGATGCTCGCCCTATGGTAGCAAGGGGCCTGGGACTAGAGATCAACCATTCTGCCCGATTGAGTAATGTTTTGACTGACCATGAGCGTTAACCATGCAATTTATTGATCAAGCCGAAATTGAAGTCCGGGCCGGCAAAGGGGGAGATGGAATTGTTGCCTTTCGCCGCGAAAAATATGTGCCAGCCGGGGGCCCAGCCGGGGGGAATGGCGGCCATGGGGGGTCGGTAATGTTAGAGGCCGTCACCCATTTACAAACCCTTTTAGATTTTCAATATGCCCGCATTTTCAAGGGTGAAGACGGCAAACGGGGCGGGCCGAGCAATATGACTGGCGCAAGTGGGGCAGATCGGGTGATTCAGGTTCCCTGTGGGACAGTGGTTTTAGATGCTCAGACGGGGGAACTCTTGGGGGATTTAGTCGAACCAGGCCAGCAGTTATTAGTCGCCAAAGGGGGAAAGGGGGGCCTGGGGAATAAGCATTTCTTGAGTAACAGCAAACGGGCCCCCGATTATGCCCTACCCGGACTGCCTGGGGAAGAACGATTTTTGCGCTTGGAGTTGAAGCTCTTGGCCGAGGTGGGAATTATTGGTCAGCCCAATGCCGGAAAGTCCACCCTCATTGCCACCCTCTCCGCCGCCCGGCCGAAAATTGCCGATTATCCCTTTACAACTCTGATTCCCAATTTAGGGGTAGTCCGGCGGCCCAATGGGGATGGTACTGTCTTTGCCGATATTCCTGGTCTGATTGCGGGGGCCCATTTGGGGGCCGGCCTGGGCCATGAGTTTTTACGCCACATTGAACGGACAAAGGTCTTGATTCATCTGCTAGATGCCACCGGGGATGATCCCCTAGGGGCCTATGAAACGATCCAGGCCGAGTTAACCGCCTATGGCCATGGGTTAGGAGACCGGCCACAAATTGTTGCCCTGAATAAAGTTGATGCCCTTTTACCAGAAGACCTAGAGACCATCCAGGCCCAGTTTCCGGATTCCTTAACTATCTTGACGATTTCCGCCGCGACTGGAGTTGGCCTGGAAGCTCTTTTAAGCCATGTTTGGGCCTGCTTAGATACCTACAATCAAGATATGCAAGCCGATCCCGACCCCCTGCTCTATGTCCCCATCTGAACCCGATTTACTCACCCCCGAATTCCAGGCCGCGGTAGAACGACTCCATGAACTGACCCTCTGGTGGCGATGGACGCTGGTAATTGTGTTGTGGATTGTGGTGGGGGGGTATAGTCTGTGGTTGCTTCGAGACGATATTATTCTTTTATTTGAGCATTTTACTTGGGTCGCAGTTCGCTATGCCTTAGCCTTTAATCGGGGTGCTGCCATTGGCCTGGGCTTGTGCTTGGGGATGACCTTGGCTGTCTTGATGTGGCAGAGTCGGAATATTCTTTGGGGCCGCTCCCAGGCCTGGCAAAAACGCCTAGAACGGCGGGTCTGGCAAATTCGCTTACAGGGCAGCAGTCATCCCCTATGGCGTTGGGTTTGTACTCAAAAGTAGGCCAGCCAGGGGTTCGGGAACTGGAAAGATAATTAAAATCAACAAGCCCAGCGCAACTAGGCCCAGGCCATCCCGCCAAGAATTAAGCTCCGTCACATCATTAACCGCAGGTTCATCAAAGGCCGGCATCAGAAACAGAATAATCGCCCAAAAGAACAGCCAAGGCTGCACAAAGGACAAAACTAAAACCAAAAGCCGGGTAATTTGCCCAATAATCGCCCCGGCCCGATGCCCATACATGGCATGAACAATATGTCCCCCATCCAACTGACCCACGGGCATCAAATTCAAAGCCGTTACTACCAGGCCCAAGGCTCCCGCAATCGCCACCGGATGTAAGTGAATCCCCGAAAGTGTGGTTAAATCGGCTCCCCAAACTAAGCGGCAAATCAAGGCCAACAAAATGGAAATCCTTGGATTCAGGGCCTCAATACTCAACCGATTGCTACTGTCTTGAGCGAGTTCCACCAATTGCGATTGTCCCAGGCCCCAAACCAAAATCGGTAATGTGACAATTAAGCCTGCCAATGGCCCCGCAATCCCGACATCAAATAAGGCCCGGCGGTGGGGGATGGGAGAGCGAATTTGGATAAAAGCCCCCAACGTCCCCAGGCCAAAGGGAATCGGAATAAAGTAGGGCAGCGTGGCCTGGATTTGGTAGTACTTCGCCATAAAGTAATGCCCACTTTCATGAACTCCCAAAATTCCCAGTAAGGCCAAAGCATAGGGCAGTCCCGAGAGTAAAAGTTGGGGAGAACGCAGAACCATGGCCGCCGTTAGATTTGGTTGGGCCAGGGCCGTTCCGGCTAAGGTTGTTGTCAGTAGGGTTAAAACCAATAAAGCTCCACTGAGGAGAGGGCGGGTTAACTGGCCGGGGCTGGGAATCCGTTGCTTGGGAATCAGGGCAAAGAAGGGTTTATCACTTCCCCCCATTTGAAACGTGACTAAAAACCGATCCCCAAACTGGAGGGCAATATTGTCTTGAATAGTGCTGTAAACCTTCTCGGCCTGGCCCCGCATCTGCCCCCGACATATCACGGCCTGGGGACGATATTCAATTTGCTGTAGATAATAGAGCGACCAGGGAAAACAGCCTTGGAGTTGCGCCTCTTCGGAGCGGTTAAGGAGGTTTTGAACTGGTTCTGCCTCGGCCTGGGGTTCAGTAATTTCTGGCTGGGGGGCGGCGGGTAAATTGCGGCGTAATAAGACCCAATAGAGAAACGAACTAAAAATAAACACCGTAATCAGCAGCAGGGAAGGAATGGCCTGTTGCCCCTTCACCACCATCCAGGCCACGATAAAAAAGGCCGGGATCATCAAAACCAGCCATAGTAACCAGGCCGGAGTCCGACTCATCCGGGCCGCACCGCGCTGAACCAAGAGATAGAGGATCAAGCCCAGAAGCACCAGAGACACCCAAACCATGCATTTCCTCGCCGTTTTTGCTGTGATTTCTCAAGCTATGTTGCCATCTACCGGAGGATATGGGGAATCACTGGGGACACTCAAACTCTACCGGGATGCTTGTATTCCATCTCCATTGTAGGAATGGCCAGAATCACTCAGCAAATGGAGAGGCCTAGGGAATTTGTTCGTGGGTCAGCACCGTAAATCGAAAGAAGTTCCGCAACACCTCTGGATCTACTTTCACCAGACCCGCCTCGCCAATCCAGGTATTAATTAACTCAGTCGCTTGGGGTTCACCCCGAAGAAACTCCCCCATAAATTTGACAATGGTGTAGTTGACTTGGCGGCGAAAGGTGGCATCCCCCTGGGGCAGCATACAACCGACACCATAACTAGCTAGGGGAGACTGGGGAGCTAAATCTAAATTCATCATCCCTAAACTTTGACTCAGGGCCATGACAAACAGGCTGTCCCCCACCACCCCATCTACTTTTTTGGCTTTTAAGGCTTTTAAGGCATCCGTAAAGGTGGCAAAAGGAACCAAGGTGGCCTGGGGTTGAGCCAGTTTAGTTGCTTTTTCAAAAACCGTATTGGGAACCACTGCCAACCGTTTGCCGGCCAAGGCCTGGAGGGTCAATAAATTACTCCCCTGGGGAACCAGCACCCGGACATTAACAATGTTGTAACTGGTGGAAAAATCTACATATTGGTCGCGAGTCCAGGTAAAGGCGGTATTGCAGGCAATATCAATTTCCCGATTTTGGAGCTTGCTAATTTGGGCTGCCGTATCTTCCGCTTGCACGGCCTGGAGGGTGATGGGTTTACCCAGTTCTTGGCTGAGTTGGTTGCGGATTAAGTTCACTACATTGACCGAATAGCCATCAATCTCATTTTCAGCGTTGATATAGCTATAGGGGGCCTGATTGAGACTAATCCCCACCGTTAAGATGCCAGTCCGAGCGACTTTTTCCATCACTGTTTCCGCCAGGCCAGCCCGCGGAGTCACCAACAAGAAAAGACTGGACAAGAGCAGAAGTTTAACTTTGGTAAACATAAGGGCATCCCAGGAATGGCTCTCAGTCTAAGAGGAATCAGGGTTCACTGGCAAGACTGGGCAAAATTCGCGGGGTCTTGGTCACGCCGATGTTGCTGGGGAATTGGGGGGCCTTGACTGGGACCAACTAAACTAGCGGTCAATTCCAAAGAGTCTCGTAGTCGCTTGGCCGCATAAATAGACATATCCCGCGGCACACTAATCCGATCCCGTAAGTATCGTAAGGCCGAATCAGAATTGGCTGGCGGCAAGACTTCTACCCCGGTGATTAAATGGGTCAGGGCGGCGCGCAGGGCTGGATCCATCACAGTGGCAGGGGCCGGATTCACCTGGATAATTTTGTCCCGATGTTTGAGAACCCGAGTGAGGGCTTCGGTGCGGCTAGTTTCCGGTTCAGGATAGGCCACATCCGGCAAGCCAAACCAAGGCCCCTGATCCACCCGTTGCTGATTGGCTTTGGTCTGAGGCTCTTGATTGCTGTAACAGCCCCCCATCTGTGGTGGTAAATCATGGGCATGGGTATGAAAATCACTTTGAGTCCCACGATAGGTTAGCAGCGTTTCCAGGCCTGTGAACCAGTCCCCTAAGCTTGGGTTTTCTTCTCGCGATGAGTATCCCTTGTAATAAAACAAGCTGGCATTCATCCGCTCCACATAGGGGACAAAGACCACATCGGCAGTGCTAAACTCCTCCAAGAAAAATGGGCCTGGGGTTTGGGCGAGGGCGGCTTCGACTTGGGCCACCACCTGGACAAATTGCGCTTTATTTTGAGCCTCTTCTCTAGCAGAGCGGGTCGGATAACAGAGCCAACTACACCAGGCCCGAAACAATAACCGTTCTAAGCGTCTTAATGGTAAAACTCGCGTGTCCTGCATCCCCCACTGCAACGGGCCAAAGGCAGTCTCTAAAGCTAAGAGAATATCATCACTTTCCGTAATTAACCGCCCATCTAACTCCACCGCTGGCAACATCCCGGAACGAACTTTTTGCTTATACCAGGCCTCTTTTTGGCCATAGCAAAACATGGTGACTTTGGTAATCCGGTAGGGAATTTGCTTTTCTTCTAGCCAGAGCCAGACCTTTTGACAGTAGGGACACCAGGCATGATGATCTCGATAAAGCGTCACCCGCACAGCAGATTCTGGCTGGCCAAATAACCGGAGCCGGGCCTGGGCATTGGTGGGGCCATTGACTAAATCCGGGTGAAAATCAGCTAGGGCTTCTAGTTCTGACCAAGAGAGGGGCTGGTGCATGGGGGTAAGGAATCAGTGTGGAAATTTCTCTATTATCCTTGTTCTTATTGTTTAAGGTGTTGGACAATGGCCTGGATTCCAATACAGTTGACTGGACATCCCAAACCGGAGAGTATGCTGGGTGACAATATCGCTTTAAGATATCGGCAAGCTCCATGCGGCGCGACTCAATTTTCTATCAACAATTTCAACAATTTCCGTCTCTGTTATTTCAACTCTTGGACGCACCTCCCGCCAATGCTGCTGCCTACCGGTTTGAGTCTGTGGCGGTTAAAGAAGCTTAGTTTCAACTTGATGGAGTCTTTTTGCCACCGGAAACAGAGGGGCCTGGAATCGTTTATTTTTGTGTTGGCGCAGCCTGCCGTAGGCATTGGTTCAGTTTCAGCGAGATTCCCAACTCTATGAACGTCTATTTGCGGAGTTATTTCTCTATTTCTATCGGTATCGGGGCAACTTTTCAGATTGGCAAGCCGTGATTATTTACCCCTATCGCAGCACCGAACAGTCAGAATTAACTCCCTTTGCTGAATTATTGAATAGTGACAAAGTTCACCGGATTTTTCTTGATGAATTAGGGCCACCTGAAGATTTATCCCCAGAGTTAGGGCTAATGCGGTTAACGATTGAGAACGAAACCAATGCGCCACAAATAGCTAGAGCAATTCTAACCAAGGCTGAGGAATCTACACCCAGGAGGCAAGCCATAATAGATTTGGTGACAACGATCTTGGTTTATAAATTTACGAACTTAAGTCGGCAGGAGATTGAGGCAATGTTAGGGTTTACTAGTCAGTGAATTGCAGAAAAGTCGCTTTTATCAGGAAGTGAAGGCAGAAGGGCAGAAAGAGGGATTAGAGTTAGAGGCTCGGTCGTTGGTGTTGCGGCTCTTGACTCGGAAATTTGGGGTTTTACCTGTTGAAGATGCAGAGCCAGGTGGAAGGGTTGGCTTTGGCACAGTTAGAGGGGTTAGCAGAGGCTCTTTTGGGGTTTGAGGAGGTGGCAGATTTGGAGGTTTGGTTAAAAATGTCGTCAGTGCCTATCAAACCATAATTTTTTGAGTGCGTAACATTCTTTTGGATCATTTCCAATGACTATTGCCCAAACCTATACCCTCAGCCATGACCAGGCCCATTTAGAAGTTGTCCCAGGCCGGGGCGGCATTATTACCCGTTGGCAGGTGGCAGGACAGGATTTACTTTACCTAGACCAAGAACGGTTTGCGGATCCGAGTTTAAGCGTCCGGGGCGGCATCCCGATTCTGTTTCCGATTTGCGGTAATTTACCCAATAACGAATTTCACCATCACGGCCAGGTGTATTCCCTCAAGCAGCATGGGTTTGCCCGTGACCAGGCCTGGGAGGTTAACCAACAAACCGCCAACAGTCTGACCCTCAGCCTCAGCCATAATCCAGCCACCCTCAGCCAGTACCCCTTTCCCTTTGTGTTGGAATTGATCTACACCCTCACAGCCACCAGCCTGACCTTGGCCACTACGCTCCACAATCCTGGCCCAACCGACTTACCCTTTAGTTTCGGCTTTCATCCCTATTTCCAAATTGCCAATAAGTCAGCCCTAGAACTCGTCATTCCCGCTACCACCGTCACGGATCAAAAAAACCAAATCACAACCCCCTTTGTCGGCAGATTTGACTGGACAGCCCCAGAGTTGGATTTAGCCTTTCGCCCCTTGGCACAACCCCAGGCCCAGGTGATCAATGCTGCTACCGGAACAACCCTGACCCTGGATTTTTCCCCAGATTATTCAACCCTGGTATTTTGGACAATTGCTGGCAAAGATTATGTCTGTGTTGAACCCTGGACAGCCCCTCGCAATGCCTTAAATACGGGGGAAGATTTATTGAAAGTTTCTCCCGGCGGGGCCTGGCAAGGTGAATTTAAGCTCACGGTTACGCCTAACTCCTCAGGGTTTATTCATAGCTACAAGTAATTTCCCCAATGCGTTGATTAAACCGGAGATTTTCGCTGTAGTCCACAGGCACGTCAATAATGGTCGGGACATCCTGTTCGAGGGCGGTTTTGAGAATCGGGATAAAGTCTAAGGCCGACTCAACTCGATAGCCTTTGAGGCCCATACTTTCGGCCAACTTGACAAAATCCGGGTTGCCAAATTTGATAAATGCCGATTCGCCAAAATAGCGATGCTGCTTCCACTCAATCAAGCCATAGCCACCATCATTAAAAATAATCGTGGTGAAGTTTGTCCCTTCCCGCAGAGCCGTCTCGAGTTCTTGGAAATTCATCATGAAGCCCCCATCGCCGGTGACCGCGACAATGTGCCGATCCGGATAGACTAACTTCGCCGCAAGAGCACCCGGAACCGCAATTCCCATCGCCGCAAACCCATTGGAAATCAAGCAAGTATTCGGGCGTTGACAGTGGTAGTGGCGGGCCATCCACATCTTATGGGCCCCGACATCGGAAATGACAATGTCCTCAGGCCCCATGACTTGGCGGAGATCATAAATCAGTTTTTGGGGTTTAATCGGAAAGCCGTCATCCTGGGCATATTGCATATAGTCAGCCACAATGTCTTGACGCAAATGCAGGGCGTAGGGGGTGGGTTTATCATGACGGTCGGCCCGTTTGAGGATTTCATAGAGGGAATCGGAAATATCCCCCACGACTTCGGTTTCCGGAATATAGCTGCTGTCAATTTCGGCATGGGTGGTGGCAATGTGAATTATTTTGATGTTGCTGTCCGGGTTCCAGCGTTTGGGGGAATATTCAATTAGGTCATAGCCCACGGCAATGACTAAATCGGCATGATCAAACCCACAACTGATATAGTCCCGCTGTTGTAACCCCACTGACCAGAGAGCCAAGGGATGATCGTAGGGAATGCCCCCTTTGCCCATAAAGGTATTGGCCACGGGAATATTGAGTTCAGTCGCAAAATGGGTCAAGGCGGCTGAGGCATGGCCCCGAATCACACCATTCCCAATCAAAATAATTGGATTTTGGGCCTGGTTAATCAGTTCGGCGGCGGCCTGAACCGCTTGATAGGAGGCGTAGGTTTTTTCGTGATCGGTCGTCCTGAGGGGGTTACCCATTGCTTCCATGGCCGCAATGTTTTCGGGTAAATCAATATGGACGGCTCCCGGTTTCTCGGCCTGGGCCAACTTAAAGCCACGGCGGACAATTTCCGGGGTAATGCTGGGGCGAACGATTTGGGCATTCCACTTCGTAACCGGAGCGAACATGGCCACGAGGTCTAGGTATTGATGGGATTCAATGTGCATCCGGTCAGTCCCCACTTGTCCGGTGATGGCCACTAGGGGCGCACCATCCAAATTGGCATCAGCCACTCCGGTCATCAAGTTGGTTGCCCCAGGCCCCAAGGTAGATAAACAAACCCCCGCTTTTCCGGTTAAGCGACCATAGACATCGGCCATAAAGGCGGCTCCCTGTTCATGGCGGGTGGTGATGAATTTTATCGAAGAGTGGCGCAGGGCCTGGAGGACATCAAGATTTTCTTCACCGGGCAGGCCAAAAATATACTCTACCCCTTCGTTTTCGAGGCATTTCACTAAAAGTTCCGCGGTATTCATGTCGTGTCACACCAATGATTTAAGTCAGGCAGGCCAGAAGTTATCCCAGGCCAGGAAATTAGCCATATGCTTGCGAACAGGGGCCGAGATACAAAAATTTAGAAAAGCCAACTTGTATCCGGTGTTAATTGTTTATCAATCACTTGTCTGAATCAATGGCTAATCAATTAAAAACGCTCACACCTGTTCATTTCTACTCTACTCTTGGATTTAGGGGGATGCCAAAATTTAAGAAAATTCTTCTAAAATCCATTCACTGGTTCGGTCGCCCAAATCTAAGGGAATACTGACGGCTTTACCGAGGCGGGGTTTTTCGCGGGTGCGTTCAATAAAGGTCAAAACCTGATCCACACAGCCCCAGGCCTGGAGGTATTGGACAATAGCATTCAGATGTTGCCGATACTCCAATTCATCACTGGGAAATGAGGCCTGTTCGAGGTAGCGCCACATGACTTGGAGGAATATCTTCCCCTGAGTTCGCCGCAATTGCAGATCATAGGAACGCCCCCATTTATCTAGGATTTTTTGGTGTAACTCAGCCCCGGTCATGGTTTCTGACATTAGATGCTAGGTGTTATGTCTCTCCTGCTTTATTGTGACTCACGGTTACGGTCGCGTTACTCAGCGGTTGTCAATGATGTATTAGTGAGTGAGGGTTGCCCAGGCCTGGGGAGGAGCCACACCAACAGCAGCATTCCTAACCCTGCGCTCACCATAGAAGCAATCAAAATCCCCAGTTTAGCTGCATCTAAGAGAGCCCCAGTCAAGGCCAGGCCAGCAATAAACAAGGACATCGTAAACCCAATCCCGGCCAAAATCCCACTCGCCCCCAATATTCCCCAGGTAATGTCATCAGGCAACTTGGCCCACCCTAGCAACACCGCCACCCCACTAAAAAGCAGAATCCCCACTGGTTTCCCAACAGTAAGACCGAGAACCAAGGCAATGACAATAGATTCCCTAAAACCCGCCCCTTGAATTGGAATCCCCGCATTGGCCAAGGCAAACAAGGGCATAATCCCAAAGCCAACCCAAGGGTGGAGGGCCGCTTCTAAACGTTCAACCGGAGAGGTAGATTCCTGGGCAGCCACGGTGACAGACTCCACAAGGGCCTGGCGTTCATCTTCCAACAGTCCACTATTGCCCTGGAGAACATCCCCTAATTTTTGGACAAACTCTGCCAAGAGTCCCTGACTGATCCAGGCCTGGGCCGGTGTCATCACCCCCAAAATAACCCCCGCAATTGTGGCATGGACACCCGACTCATGGAACCCCAACCACACCCCCAGGCCCAGCAGGACATAAAGGGGCAAACTGCGCACACCAATTTGTAATAGCAACCAGATCAAGCCAATACCGCCAAACCCCCAAGCCAAGGCACTCAGGTGCAGCCCATCGGTATAGCCAATTGCAATCACCAAAATTGCCCCAATGTCATCCACAATCGCCAGGGTGAGGAGCAGCACCCGTAAACTTTTCGGCACCCGGGATCCCAAAATCGCCAAACAACCGACAACAAAGGCAATATCTGTGGCCATCGGCATCCCCCAACCCCGTTGTCCTGCTTCCCCCCATTGCAAGACCAGATATAAGGCCGCCGGAACCACCATCCCCCCCAGAGCCGCCACAAGGGGAATAATTGCTGCCTGTAAATTTTTAAGTTCCCCCAAAACAAGTTCTCGCTTCACCTCCAGGCCAATGACAAAGAAAAAGACTGCCATCAGCCCATCATTAACCCAATGTTGGAGGGAATAGCTCATCTGCCAGGGGCCAACAGAAAGACTCAGGGAAGTTTGCCAAAAGCGCAAATAGGAGTCAGAAAAGCTGGAATTTGCCAAGAGCAAAGCAACAGCCGTCACCAAAACCAGAACAATGCCACTAGCAGACTCAACGTGCAGAAAGCGGGATAAAGGCTCAATCAGGCGATTCACTGGTTCAATCGGCAAGCGTGGCTCCCGCAAAAGGGTTTGATGATCCTTGTCCTGGACATTCTCCATTGCCCCTGGCCTCAATGCGGGTAGAATTAGTGCTTAAATCCTAGCAGCCATCACCGAACATAGTTATTAAATTAAAATCCCGCAAGGAGTAATTGTACAGGTTAACTGCCAACCTGTCCTGCCAGGAGTAACGGGATGTTGCCTGAATGTACAAACAAATCATCAAAGCTAAGAAAAGGTTAAGGACTTAGCCTAAAGGTATGGTCAGTTCCATGCTGAGTAATATTCTTAACACCATTTGACTTTGCTAAGTAAGTTTTGCCTCCTTCTCAGACCCTTACTCTGGTGACTGCTATGGATATTTATCGCCCTGAATCTGCTCCCTCAACACCGGAAATGATGGCGGAACTCAAACGCCTACAAACCCTGATTGAAAGTGCCATCGCCGATGGGTATCTCTCTGCTGACGAGATGGCCCGCATTAAACAGCAAATTGCTGCGGACGGCCAAGTGACCTTTCAAGAGCTAGAACTCTATCGGCAGTTAGTTTTAGACAAAATTACCCAAGGGGAACTGGCACGGGACTTTCAACCCTAATCCAAGCCATTGCCCTCAATCAGGCCCGGCTGGGGCGCAGACGTTGTTGCAGTTCTAACTTGAGGCGGCCCAAGATTTCCGACTGATCCAGTGACGCGAGAATGTCCCGCACGACTGTCTTTGGCCCAGCGACTCCCCAAGATGCCCCATTGGCTAGGTATTCCTTACTTACTTGCCCAATCGTGTAGGAGGAAAAGCCAGCTATCCCGGCCTGGGTCATCGCCACCGAAACATAGGGGACTAACGACGCGCCGCCAGTGGCCGGGGCCGCCAAGCCTAAGATACCTTTCAAGGAACTCAGGCCGAGATTGGCTAACAGTTCACTGGCACTGATGCCCCCCATGGTCAAGGCGATTTTTTGCAAGAGTTGGGTCGCTCCTTCCCGAGTCATTTCCAGGCCATAGAGTTTGGCCAAGGCTTGAATCATCGTTAGATCAATCACCAGGCTGCTGACAATATCCACCATTGTGATCGGGTTGAGGGCAATGGCTAGGGCCTTGGCGGTGGCACTTTTCCAAATCAACTGATTGGCCTGGCTATCCCGGATCACCATTTTCCGGGCCGTAATTTGGGTGTTGACTCCATCGGCAAACAAGAGCGTATTTAAGGCTACGAGGGCTTTCCCTTCTTCTTGAAGAACTTGCAAGATTTTTAGTTTTAAGTCTTCAATTTGGGGTGGCCCAGGGGTTAGCTCAGCCGTGATCCGCCCATCGGGATGATGCACCAATTTGGGGACGAGGGGGGCCGCTGCCACCATGACAATTTCATTGGGAGTCAGAATGTCCCTAACCCGCTCATCCCGAATTTTGGCATAGATGGCCTGGCGGTCAGCTTCCGGGTATTGATCCACCTTATTAAAGACTAAGAGGATTGGCTTGCTGGCTTGGCGTAATTCCCACAGGGCCTGGTGTTCCAGTTTCGTCATATCTCCAGAAATTACAAACAAAATTAAATCTGCTTGCTGGGCCACCCCTTGCGCTAAGACTTGGCGCGCTTCTCCGCCCACCTCATCCAGGCCTGGGGTATCAATCAATTCCACCCGCGACTGTCCCAGGCCTGGTAACACCACCCGAGAACTCCCAGAGGCCAATCCCGCTGATCCTGCCCACACTGCCCGGGAACTGGTTTGGGTCACCCCATGAATTGGCCCAGTGGCAAAGCAATCTTGACCTAATAAGGCATTGAGCAGAGAAGACTTGCCCCGCCCCACCAGGCCAAATACGGCAATATGGACAACCCCTTCCTGGAGCTTAGTGAGCATTTCTTCTAGGCTATCTAGGGTTTCGGCCAACTCCGCCGCTTCCTGGGGGGCCAAGTCTAACCGTTCCAGAAGTTGATGGAGCGAGGCCTGGGCCTGGTGGTAATTCAAGTCGGCCTGGTATTGCTCAAGTTCCTGGAGAGCCTGATGTAAGTCCAACTCATGATTTTCTGAAGAGCTATCCTGCCCTGTGCCAACCATCTTGGTTTTCTACTCTTATGGAAAGCTGTATCTCCTAGGATACGACCATAATTTCTTCAGCATCCCCCTATGGCAGAGGGCAACAATCCCTATTAATCCAACAAAATTTCTACCAGGGGTTGACGAGGTTGGGGCGATGTTCTAAGATATTCAGTGATGGTGTATTAAAGAGAACTCAAGCTATACCCTAGCCTGAGAATATACTACTTTTGCATCAGGAGAAATCAGAGTAAGTATTATATTCTGTACCTCCTAGTAACCGAGTGAGTGAGGAGTAACATATCGTGAAAAAGAATTACTTGTTGGCAGGTAGTTTGAGCCTCTTAGGGGTCATTGCTGGTCTAAGCCCTGCCCAAGCTGCCGCAGATTCGTTGAGCAATTCTGGTTCTGCTGAAGTTTCTACTGCTAAGTTTGATGCCTTATTAGCTGCTCAACCCAGCGATATGGCTCCAGCCCCCGTTTCGTTGCCTGCTGCTACCCCAGTCATTGCTGACAATACCAATGTTACCTCTGTCAGCCAATTGATGTCTGTGGAAGACTCCATGGGACAGGTCACTTCTGTTTCCCAATTATCTGATGTCCGTCCCACTGACTGGGCTTACCAAGCTTTAGCTTCCTTGGTTGAGAAGTACGGTTGTATCGCTGGTTATCCCGATGGCACGTTCCGGGGTAATCGGGCTGCCACTCGTTATGAAATGGCTGCCGCTTTGAATGCCTGCTTGGACGTGATTAGCGACCGCTTTGCCACCAAAGAAGACTTGGCTGCTCTCCGGAAATTAATGGATGAGTTTGCCGCTGAATTGGCCACTCTCCGGGGCCGGGTTGATAACCTCGAAGCTCGTACCGCCGCCCTAGAAGCCACCCAATTCTCCACCACCACCAAACTGTCTGGATTGGTGACCATTTCTGGTCAATATGGTAGTGCAACTTCTGGGCCTGTCGTTAATGCTGTTACTCCAAACGGACCTATTGGCTCCTTGAACCCAACTGTTATTGCTGGTGTCCTTCTCAGCTTAAACACTAGCTTTACGGGCTCTGACCTATTGGAAACAACATTAAGCACTGGTAATGGTGGTCTTGACACTATCAGCCAGTACAACATTGGTGCCAACAGTAACTTAGCCTCTGGTGGTCCCCTCAACACTCAATCCTACTTCAATCCTGGTCAATACTACTGGGCTGGTTTTGGCCCAGGTGTTGCTCTTTACCGTTTAGCCTATACCTTTAAGCCGGTTGAGGATGTCAGTGTGACCGCTGCCGCACAATTTTATCCTAGTGATATTATTGATACCAATAGCTGGGCTAACTCCCCTGCTAAGGACTTTGGTAGCTATTTCTTCATCAACAACCCCTTCATTGTTCCTTACGCCATGAACTTTTTGGGTGGGGCTGGTGCTGCGATTCAGTGGAACCCGGGTGAAGGTGGCTTTACTGTTCGCGCCCTCTATGCTGCTGCTAATGCTGGTCTTGCCAATCCTAATGCTGCAGCCTTCAATACCAGCGGTGGTTTTGGCGGTGATCCTTATCAAGCCTCTGTTGAATTTGAGTATGCTGGAAACATTAACAGCGATGGTTCCAACAACTATGTTGTGAAAGCTCAATACACCAATTCCCGTACCTTTGGTGTTCCTGCCAATGCTGGCGGTATCAACTTTGAGGTCAACCTTGGGCAATTTGGTATCTTTGGTCGGGGAGGTATTGCCGGAATTAGCGATGCTGCTGTTACCCCTCTCCCTGGCTCTCAAATTGGCGGCGTAATTATTGATCCGGCTTCTGGTAGCCTAACTGTTGGAACCTTTATGGCTGGTATTGGCTATAAAGACCTCTTTATCCCTGGTTCTACCTTGGCTGTGGCTGCTGGTTCTCCATTCATTAACGGTGGTGGTTCTCAGCAAGTTAACGTTGAAGGCTTCTACCGCTTCCCCGTTAGCGACAACATCAGCATCACCCCAATCATCTCTGCGATCATCAACCCCAACACAAGTGGTGGTGCTGGCTTCAACTCCAACCCTGCCATTGTTCAAGGTGTGGTTCGGACAACCTTCAGCTTCTAGTATCTTTAGTCTCTTAAGTTGATAATCTAAGAGAGTGTCTCATAAGTTTGGGGCACTCTTTTAGTTTTTGATTAGTTTTTGATCAATTTTGCTTTACTCTTCCCGCAAGTGAGTATGAACGCTCTAGCTTGCTCTCAGTTGCTTTAGTTTTTGCTGGATGAGTCTTTCAACTTGTTCAACCTCGGAACTCAATTTTGGAATATCAAATGTCTCAGGAGATGCTTCAGCCGTGAATCGGTCAACAAAGGTATGAAATGCAGCCTTATCATCAGGATGAGCAATGACATAAGCCCTTAAATCTCGTTTGCTCATAGTACTAAAGTTAGGTTGGATCATAAAAACCTCCCAAGACCATTGCGGTAAATCTTTATTTCTATGTTATCCCCGGCCAAAAGAAACAGATTCCCGGTCCGCTCATCAAGGCGGAGAACAAAAATGGGAGTAAACGTGTTGGTCAAGCACTGGCAGAGGATCACGCATCTGATAGCTTGTTCGGCTGTGGGCAAAATTTGGGCTACCTTATGACTATTGACACTGCTTCAGAATATCAGGTGGGAGAAAGTAAAGGATCAAAGAAATATAAGTATAAAAATAATAAACTTTATGTATCGAGACTGAACAGCAATTCACTGAAGATAAATGTTGCCTAGAAAAGCGATTCAAATCATGCCTATCGTATCCCAGGCCTTGGCGTTGGCTGTTTTTGGGGGACTCTTATATTTCTTTTGGGATAACCTGAGTTCTAATCTTCAGCGACTCAATTTGACTCCAGGGTTTGGCTTTCTCAATTTCCAGGCCAGCTTTTCGATTGGAGAAAGCATCATCAGCTATCGGCCGACCCAGAGCTATTGGCGGGCCTTATTAGTGGGCTTATTAAACTCGCTGCGAGTGATTGGAGCCAGCTTAGTTTTAGCGACAGTGATTGGTTTAGCGGTTGGCATTGGCCGATGGGCCCAAAATTGGTTAGTGCGTCAGTTAGCGTTTATTTATGTAGAAATTCTCCGAAATACGCCCTTATTATTGCAGCTATTTTTTTGGTATTTTGCAATTTTCTTAAGTCAAGGGAATAAATCAAGTAACTGGGGATTATTTCAGTTGAGCCAGCAAGGAATTGAGTTACCCTTTAGCCTTGTCCTGTCGCCCGAATTTTCAGCCCTGTGGTTAGGATTAGCTATTTATACAAGTACGTTTATTGCGGAAATTGTTCGGGGGGGAATTCAAAGTGTGCCCAAAGGTCAGTGGGAAGCTGCCCATTCCTTGGGGTTGCCGAGCCTTGTTACCCTCTGGTTGGTGATTATTCCCCAGGCCATGCGGGCAATTATTCCACCCTTGGGCAATCAATATTTGAACTTAGCGAAAAACTCGAGCTTGGCCATTGCGGTGGGCTATCCCGATCTCTATGCTGTCGCTTCCACAACTTATAACCAAACGGGGCGAGCCTTGGAGGTGATGGCGTTAATTATGGCTAGTTACTTGAGCTTGAGTTTAATCATTGCAGCAGTAGTTAATTATCTCAATCGCCGGATGCAGTTGGTAAGCCACTGATGCCATCGCCGCTATTGTCTCGATCAACTTCTCCCCAGGCCTGGCTACGGAAAAATTTATTTGCCACTGGGTTTGATACAGCCCTGACTGTGGTTGTGGGCCTGGGGATTGTCTGGGTTGGCTGGCGATTATTGGCGTGGCTCCTGTTCCAGGCCCAGTGGCAAGTCATTACCCAAAATTGGCTCCGGTTTTTGATTGGGCGGTATCCCCTCGACCAGGCCTGGCGGATTGGGTTGACGATTGTGCTGGGGCTATGCCTCTGGGGAATTGGCCAATATTTCCGGCACGTTAACCGCTGGGTGGGTATCCTCATTGGGGTTGGCCTGACTGTTTGGCTGATTGGCGGGGGCCTGGCCTTAACGGTTGTGCCGACTAATCTTTGGACAGGGCTGCTTTTAACCTTGATAGTTGCGGTTGCTAGTATTGTTTTGGCATTTCCCCTAGGCATTGTTTTGGCAGTGGGCCGACAAAGTTCTTTACCTGGATGGCGATATGGGGCCACGGTTTATATCGAGTTGGTGCGGGGGTTGCCCTTAATTGGGATTTTATTCATGGCTCAAGTGATGTTACCCCTTGTCTTACCAGGTACTTGGCAGTTAGATCGACTCTTGCGGGCTGTGGCTGGCCTGGTCTTGTTTAATGCGGCCTACTTGGCTGAGAATATTCGCGGGGGCTGGCAGGCGATTCCGCGGGGGCAATTTGAGGCGGCGGCTGCTTTGGGCTTAAAACCAAGTTTTGTGATTGCTTTAGTAATTTTGCCCCAGGCCTTGCGAATTAGTATCCCTGCCATTGCTGGACAGTTTATCGCGCTCCTGAAAGACACGGCCCTCTTATCTTTATTTGCCCTTTTGGAATTGACGGGGATTGCCCGAGCGATTTTGGCTCAACCCAATTATTTAGGGCGATATGGGGAAGTCTATCTATTTATTGGTTTTCTCTATTGGCTGTTTTGTTTTGGGTTGTCTTGGTTGAGTCGCCATTTGGAGCAGACTGGAAAATAAGAAAATGCTGGGGTTTTACTAATGGGGAGATTTACAGTAGCTTGAAGAATAGAAACATTTAAATGCGTACTTAGCTTTCTATGAACATCCAGGCCCCCACAACTGCTGTACTGAATTGGTCCGGTGACTTAATCGCCTTTGGTTTTTTTACCGAGTCGGATGCTGTTGTTTGGCCAGCAGAATTAGCCGAGTTACCCCAGGCCTGGGATGGCATTCTACCTGAGTTAATTAGTGAGGCAAAGTTTCAAGGCAAAGCGGGAACATCATTGACTGTGCGCTTAAGTCCTAAATCTCCGGTCAAAAAAATCATCCTGGTTGGCCTGGGTAATCTAGCTGACTTCACCTTAGAGACCCTCCGCCGCGCTGCTGCCACTGTTGTCAAATCGGCCAGGAAAGATAGAAGTAAATGTGTTGGAATGTACTTTCCCGTCTATGGCGATGATTCATCCCAATCCACTCAGGCACTAGCTGAAGGGGTTCACTTAGGCCTGCACCAGGATCTCCGGTTTAAGTCCGATCCTGAAGCCAAAGAAAATCTTGCCTTTCCAGAAACCGTTGCTCTCCTCGGGCCTGGCATTACTCCTGAGGTTCTCCCCATTGCGGCCATTCGGGCGGAGGGAGTGATCTTAGCGCGGGAGTTAGTCAATGCCCCGGCCAATGTGATTACCCCCGTCACCCTAGCCGAAACAGCCCAGGCCATTGCCAGCACCTATGGTTTAGAGTCGGAAATTTTGGAACAAGCGGATTGTGAAGCCCTGGGCATGGAAGCCTATCTTGGGGTGGCCCAGGCCTCGGATTTACCGCCAAAATTTATCCATCTCACCTACAAGCCCCAGGGGACAGCTACTCGCAAACTGGCGATTATCGGTAAAGGTCTGACTTTTGATTCTGGTGGTCTCAACCTGAAAGTTTCCGGCAGTGGCATTGAAACCATGAAAATGGACATGGCTGGATCCGCCGCAGTTTTGGGTGCAGCCCAAGTGATTGCCCAACTCAAACCCAGTGCCGAAGTTCACTTTATTGTTGCCGCGACCGAAAACATGATCAGCGGCCAGGCCATGCACCCCGGCGATATTCTCACGGCTTCCAACGGCAAAACCATCGAAATTAACAATACGGATGCTGAAGGGCGGTTAACCTTAGCCGATGCCCTCGTCTTTGCTGAAAAGTTGGGTGTGGATGCGATTGTGGATTTAGCCACCCTGACCGGGGCTTGTATTGTTGCCTTGGGGGAAAGTATTGCCGGATTGTGGGCCAGCGATCAACCCCTTGCGGATCATCTCTTAACCGCAGCAAATCGGGCTGGGGAAAAATTCTGGCAAATGCCCATGGAAGACAAGTATTTTGAGGGGCTGAAGTCTGCCATTGCTGATATGAAAAATACCGGGCCGCGGGCTGGGGGATCGATTACCGCGGCTCTCTTTTTGAAACAATTCATCCAATCTACTCCCTGGGCCCATCTAGATATTGCTGGACCTGTGTGGGTTGAAAAAGAAGATGGGTATCTCAATCCAGGGGGGACAGGCTTCGGCGTACAGACCTTAGTGAATTGGGTCTTGGCGAGTTAGGCCTGTCTAGGGTAAGAGCATTCCATAACTTGGCAGATTTTGATGGTTAGTACATCCAAACTTCGGGCTGGCTTGGGTTTAGCTGTTTTTACACTGGTTTTGATTGTGGGGTTGCAATGGCCCTCTTGGGGAATTATTAGTGCCACAGGCCAAGGTCCAACCCGTCAACCATTGGCATTGAACCAATACACGGGCGTTGTTTATCTTGACCCTGTGGCCTGTAGTGGTTCGCTCCTCAAAGGTGGGATGTATGTTTTGACCGCGGCCCATTGTTTAAACGAGGGTGGCACCAGCCCAGACGAAAATGTGACCGTTGTTTTTAAGCTCCCTGGCTCTGTTGAGAAAATTCCTGTTGCCCTGCATGTCGTTCATCCGGGCTGGACGGGCTATACATCGGAAGTTGGTCATGATATCGCCCTGCTCAAGTTAAAACGGCCTGCTCCCCCTCATGCTGAACAGTATGAACTGTACCGGCGCAAAGATGAAGTTGGGCAAGTCTTCACAAAAGTGGGCTACGGCTATCTGGGGACAGGGTCTCAGGGCCAAGATGATTCATCTAATACTGCAACTCGTCGCTATGCTGGGCAAAATCGCTATGAAGCCGTGATTGATATTCTCAGGAACTCAACCGAATCAGACTTTTCGGAATTAGTGTTGGGGAGTCAGCTCCTGTTTGACTTTGATAGTGGTCGTCCAACCAATGATGCCCTTGGTCGGCATTTTCCAAAACTGGCAGATGCAGGCCTGGGTGAGATGGAAATTGGCACAGGCAATGGCGATTCGGGTGGCCCATCGTTTATTGGGGGCAAAATCGCTGGAATTAGTTCTTGGGGCTACAGTGATCGGGGCTTTTTTAAGGGGAATATTGCCGATATTGACAGTATTGATGACAACGGCAGCTTTGGTGAAATTTTTGGCGATACCAGAGTTTCCTTTTATATTCCCTGGCTTGATAAAATCATGGCTACCTATTAACTGCGCTGACTACGGCCGGTTCTTAAGATTTTGCATGGCTCAAACAGAACTGGGGTAGTTAAAGCATTAGGAATTGATCAAACGTTCTTGTTGGTGCAGTGTCTCCTATGAACTTAGCGGATTGTTATCGAGTTTTAGGTCTGCCTCCCTATGCTACCCTGACCCAAGTCAAGCAAAGTTATCGGCGTTTAGCCCGGCAGTACCACCCGGATAGCAATCAGCAACAGTCCCAGGATTACTTTATCCAAATTCACCAGGCCTACCAAACCCTCCGTCAAGTCTTACCCCCGGCAAGAAAAGTTGCCCCCCCGGCCCAACCTGTCCAATCGGCCCCAACTCCAATCCGCATAGAGGTGAAACAACCCGATGCCCCCCACCGGACTCCTCAAGCCAGTTCTCCCGTGAACCAAGCCCCAGATCGCCCGCAGGAAAAGACTCCGGTCACCCCCTCCCAAGCACCACAGGCCAGAAAAACTACCGTTGTGCCATCTTCCCCAGGCCCGGTTCCCCAACGTCGGTCTTCTAAACCCTATTCCCCGGTTAATCCCCAACCCTTCCCCATCCCTACCCCACCAGCAACCACTGCCCCAACCCAGGCCCCTGATGCTCGATCTAAATCGCCAACGTTGCCTAAAATTCCTGTGCCATCCCCCCCCACTGCTGGTCGGGTTTCCCTAACGCCCTTTGAGCAACAACTAAAAAGACGCTCCTATCAGCAACTCCAAGAACTCCTCCGCTATCGGCGCTTTGAGCGGGCTGCTGTCTTGACAGAAGGATTAGGCCAAGCCCTCCCGACTGATCCAGAGGTGAAACAATGGCAAGGGATTACCTATCACTGCTGGGCCCGAGAGTTAATCAAACAAGGACAATCCGCCCAGGCCTGTTATTATCTCAACCAAGCTCGACAGGCGGATCCCCACAACCAGGCCCTTGCCCAGGCCATTGATCAAGATTTAAGCCAACTGGAACGCCGCTTTCCCAAACGTCAACTGATGGCCATCTAAGCAGGTTGTCTTGTCAATCTAGAGAATATTGTTCTCTTAATTTTTTTGTCATTGTTAGGTACTGTTCCAGGCCTGGCCAATCTCCAGCGGCAATTTTCTCAACTAGTGCGGTTAATTCCTGTTGATAAATCCTCAAACAGAATAATAACTCCGCCTGATTAAATTCCGCCATCATCCGTCCCAATTCTGGATTCCCGCCCCCCACCCGGCTTGTATCGCGAAATCCGGAACTGGCCAAGGCCTGGGCTAATTGGGCTAATTCTGGTTCTGGTTCTTGACTACTGGCTCCAATCAAGGCAGCACTGACCATCACGGGTAAATGGGAAATCCAGGCCACGGCTCGGTCATGGGCTTCAGGAGAGCAGAGATAACGGGTCGCACCGAGGGCATCCACAATCTGACTTAGTAGCGCCAAGGCTTCGGGATCTGTTTCTGGGATGGGGGTCAGGACATAGGGACGTTGATAAAAGAGATGTTCTTGAGCAGCTAAAACACCAGACGCAGCGGTTCCGGCCATAGGATGCCCACCAATAAAGCGTGGCCAAAAGTGGGTCAGGGTTTGACAAATTGCCCCCTTGACAGAGCCAACATCAGTGAGGATGGCCTGGGAGTGTAAGACGGGTTGAATCTGTTGCGCCACTGGAACCATCTGCCCCAAAGGTGGACAGAGGAAAACAAGATCACAGGTGCTTAAAATTCTTGGATCGGGGCTGGCCTGGTTGACGATGCCGCGTTCTCGGGCCACTTCACAGGTCTTCTTTTGCCGACTGAGTCCAAAAACCTCATGCCCCAGGCCCCGTAAATCTAACCCCAAAGATCCGCCAATCAAACCCAAGCCAACAATCCCAATTTGCATAGGTTTCTTCCAAGTCTCAATATAGTCACCCAAGTTATAGCGTTACCCAGATGGGCGAGCTGTCGGTATTTGAAGAGCAGAATCTAACTAGACCAGGATAGATGCTCAATACCGCCGATATTTCTACTCTGGCGCAACGCTCTAGATAAAGTCAAAGGTAAAGGTATATCTATAGGATTGTCGCCCTACGGATTTTTGCTGTTATACTTCATAGCGATAATGACATCTGTCATTTTTTAGTAGGAGTTTTTAAGGATGTTACACCGTTTAAGCCGTTGGTTCTTATTGCTATCGTTGCCCGTTGGCATTTTGACTACAACGCTACCTGCCCGGTCTGCCCAAAATCTTTCCTTGGTTTATGGCCCCTTTCAACGCTCAGTACCGATGTCGGAAGTTAGCTCTTTTGCCGAAACTGGCCAGGCCACGGGACGGTTACAAGCTCTGTTGCGCTTAGTCCCCCAAAATGAGCAAGAGGAACTACTTAAAGCTCTGCGCCTGAAACTTCCCATTGGCGTTGTCCAAGTCAATAAACTCCTGAACTCTCCCATTGGCAAACAAGTGGTTGAAAAAGTCTCTCCGGTCATTTTACGGCGAGATAAAGCAGGTACTTTTGCTATCAGTGGTGCGTTACTAACTGCGGCTGGTTCTAAAGATGGGTTGGGTCTGCTCAGTTTTCTGGAGTCCTATCCTGCCGAAACCATGACTGTTGATCTGCGCGGCTTGTCAAAACTCTTTAGTCAAACGGAGGGCCTGGGTGCGCTTTTAGGTGGGGCCTTAGGTCGTTAATTTAAGTATAGGTTTGAATCTCCGCCTAGGAGTTTTGGTCGGGTTGCTCCAATCGTAAGCGGACAGAGTCTCCATGGGCAGGAAGTCCTTCGGCCTCGGCTAGTGTCATGATAGCTGGGGCCATTTTAATTAAGGCATTGGCTGAATATTCAATTAAGCTTGAATGTTTTAAAAACGTTTCTACACTTAAAGGGGATGCGTAGCGGGCTGCGCCGGATGTGGGTAAAGTGTGGTTCGGGCCAGCTAAGTAATCGCCCACCGCTTCGGGGGTGGATTTCCCTAGAAAAATAGCTCCCGCATGACGGATTTTATCCAGCAAGTCCCAGGGGGCAGCAATTTGCAGTTCTAAGTGCTCAGGGGCAAATTCATTGGACAGTTGAGCCGCCACTTCTAGGGATTCCACCACCCCCACCAGGCCAAAATGGGCGATGGATTTTTCAGTTGGTTCCCGGCGGGGGTGATATTCCAACTGGTGCAGAACTTCGCGAGTGACTTTTTGGGCTAAAGCAGCGTTGGTGGTCAATAAAATTGAAGCAGCTAAGGGATCATGCTCGGCCTGGGCCAGCAGATCTGCGGCTAGATGGACAGGATGGGCGGTTTCATCTGCAATGACTAAAACTTCTGAGGGGCCAGCCAAAGAGTCAATCCCCACAGTCCCAAAGACAAGTTTTTTCGCTAAGGTGACATAAATATTTCCAGGCCCGGTAATTAAATTTACAGGGGCAATTGTTTCTGTTCCGTAAGCCATCGCCGCAATGGCCTGGGCTCCCCCAACCCGATAAATTTCATCTACCCCTGCTTCTTGGGCGGCCACTAAAATCGCCGGATTGATTGTTGGGTTGACTCCGGGGGGAGTGACCATAATAATCCGTTTGACCCCTGCCACTTTTGCCGGAATTGCGTTCATCAATACCGTACTGGGATAGGCCGCTCGCCCACCGGGAATATATAAACCCGCCGCATCTACAGGGGTATAACGCTTGCCTAAGATAACTCCGTCAGCTGGAAATTGAACCCAGTTTTTGGGAATCCGTTGCTCGTGGAAAGCTTTTATTTGCTGATGGGCAACGCGAATGGCATCGAGGAGTTCCTTAGAGACCTGTTGATAGGCGGCATCCAACTCGGCACCACTGACCCGCAAAGAGTCCGCAGTCAGTTCAACGTGATCAAATTCGGCGGTGTAATGGATAAGGGCGAGGTCTTTTTGTCGCTGAACCGTTTGGAGAATTTGCTGAACGGTCGCCTCTTTATGAATCACCTGATCATCGTGGATACGATCACAGATGCGGCGCAATTCGGAGCGAATATCTTCAAGGCAGTTCAGGATTCGCAGCATGATCCCCATTGTTTAAGTCAGACCAGCAGTAGCTTTGATCATAGCTCAGACACCGGAGGAGGGGGGAGGCTTGGCCTGGCCAAAGGTGAAAACAACCAAACCTTAACAAGCAGTGGCCGGACGAGTCGCCGGGATTGAATCCCAACATTTACGCCAAGAAGTGAGTACCGTCACCCAATTACTGGCTGGGTTAAAGTACAAGAAAGAGTTGACTCAGGCAATCTTTCGGGAGGGCGAAATGCGGGAGTTGGTCATTTATTAAGAAATCCTGGCAGAAGGACGGCAAGAGGGAGAGGCTCAGCTAATTTTGCTTCAAATCAAACGGCGGTTTGATGTTTTACCCGCGGATTTAGTGGCTAAGGTATCAGCCCTCTCGATTCCTGAGCTTGAAAGTTTAGCTGAAACCATTTTTGATTTTGATCAAATAGAAAATGCCCAGGCCTGGCTGGATCAATGTTAATCCTAGGTCAGGCTTAAGTTTAACTGATGCTACATGGCTGAGATCACCATCAGTTTTAAATAAATCTATAGCAAATAGTAATTATTCATGAGAACGTACCATACATAGTTAGATGAGAAGAATGGAGAACAAAATGACTTAAAAACAGTTCAAATAGATATTTTGTAATTTTAAACGTCTTCAATAAGTGTCACACTTTCCTTAAGAAGTTTTTAACTTGCAGCCACACTGCTTCAATCGGATTTTGTTCCGGTGCGTATGGGGCTAATTTGATGCAGTAAATCGGCCATTCTTGTTCTGACTTATCTCCATTGACTTGATGTAAATATTTACGGAAATCATCACTGTTATGATATGCTGCACCATCCCAAATCACCATAATTTTCTGATTCAGATAAGTTGTCCTTATCGCTTTGATAAACTGAATAGTATTCTGACTATTTCCACTCAAATAAGGTTT
>NZ_JAVMIP010000022.1 GCF_031729055.1 Pseudocalidococcus azoricus BACA0444
AGCAAGCGGTCTTATTTTTTGTCCTCAATCGAGCTTCATTTTCTGGGACAACCCTCAGCGGCGGCTGCTCACAACAATCCGTGACTCAACGTTTTACCCAATCTTCCATTGAACGGCTGCGAAATTTCCCAGTGAAGACTTGTCGGGATTATTTCAGCGTGGCCTGGGGTGATTATCAAACGGTGCTTGAGGATTATGGGGCTGAATTTATGTATCTTGATCCCCCTTATTTAATTAAATCCACGTTGTACGGTAATCGAGGCAGTACCCATAAAGGATTTGATCATCAAGCCTTGGCCGAAAAACTAAAAACCTGTCAGCGGTGGATATTGTCTTACAACCATTGTCCTGAAATTCTGGAGCTTTATCGGGATTATGAGATTATTTTTCCAGATTGGAAGTATGGCATGAGTCGCAATAAGTCCAGCCAAGAAGTTTTAATATTAAATCTCGATGGTTAACTCCGCTACAGAGATAAGCAATAACCCGTCACCAGGCGTACCATGACTAAGTTCTATGGATGATTCCCAACCCCTTTTATCCCTCCAGCATCTCAGTCGGACATTTGGGGGCCTGGTGGCCGTGAATGATGTGTCTTGTGAGATTTACAGGGGTGAGATTTTTGGCTTGATTGGCCCCAATGGTGCTGGAAAAACGACTCTGTTTAATATCATGACCGGTTTAATTCCACCGACACAGGGCCAGTTTTTTCTCCAGAATCAATCCCTTGTTGGTTATCAACCCGATCAAATTAGCCAGCGCGGCATTGCCAGAACCTTTCAAAATATTCGTTTATTTCGAGACTTATCGGTGTTAGACAATGTTTTGATCGGTCGCCATATTCATATCCCCGTTAAGCTCTGGCCTGGAATTTTACCTTTACCAAAAATCAATAATTGGGAGCGAGTTGCCCGGACTGAAGCCTTAGACATCTTAAATCTGCTTGGCCTGGGGGCGCGTCAATCGGAAAAAGCCAGTCATTTAGCCTATGGAGAACAACGCCGTTTAGAAATTGCCCGCGCCTTAGCGGTTCGCCCGCAAATCCTCTTGTTAGATGAACCCGCGGCGGGAATGAATCCAACTGAAAAACAAGAACTCTGTGAGTTTATCCGCTATATTCAACAAACATTTCAATTAACGATTGTTTTGATTGAACATCATGTGCCGTTGGTGATGGGTCTATGTGACCGGATTGCAGTTTTAGATTTTGGTCAGTTAATTGCCCTGGGAAAACCGGAAACAGTGCGTCAAGATGCGGCGGTCATTGCGGCCTATTTGGGAGATCAACCATGAGCCTTGATAGCCAACTCTTGGTCTTGGAAAATGTCTCGGTTCATTATGGCCAAATCCAGGCCCTGCGTCAGTTTAATTTAACGATCCAGGCCGGGGAATGTGTGACGTTAATTGGGGCCAATGGGGCAGGTAAAAGTACAACGCTCAAAGCCATTTCTCGATTAGTCAATCTCAGTCAAGGGCAAATTCTTTATCAAGGTCGCAATATCCAACGCTATCGAGCCGAGTCATTAGTCAGTTTCGGATTGGCCCATGTACCAGAAGGACGGCGAATTTTATCCCGTTTAACGGTCTTAGATAATCTCAAACTGGGGGCCTATTGTCGTCAGGATTGGCCGCAAATTAAGGCAGATTTGGCCCAACAATTGCAATTTTTTCCCCGCTTGGCCGAACGTCAACATCAATTAGCTGGAACCTTAAGCGGGGGAGAACAACAGATGTTAGCCTTAGCCCGAGCGTTGATGAGTCGGCCCAAACTATTGTTACTTGATGAACCTAGCCTTGGCCTGGCCCCGGTGATTGTTCAAGAAATTTTCAGGATTTTAAGGGAACTCCGGCAACAGGGTATTTCGTTATTGTTAGTGGAACAGAATGCCAATTTAGCCCTGGCCATTGCGGATCGGGGATATGTGCTGGAATCGGGAGAACTGATTGTATCGGGTAAGGCTCAAGATTTGGCCGAAGATCAGCGGGTAAAACAAGCCTACTTAGGTTGAAAGGTGATTAAGTTCCCGGCAGTTGGCGCAATTCGGGACTTAAATGGGAACGCTCTCCCAAGGCTAACAGTAATGGCCCATGATCTCCATATTCCACCACCGACACTGCTGCCACCGGAGCCGCAATCCGATCCCGAAATCGCCCGACATCAATGCCTAGCAGTCCACAAAGCATAATCCGAATCGTGGCTTTATGGGAAACGATTAAAATGTTGCCGCTCTCGTGGGTTTGTTCAATTTCTGTCAGGACTTGGTTACTGCGATAGGCAATATCAACCCCCCGTTCCCCTTGGGTCGGTGCGTGCCAGCCGGGATCCGCTAACCAACTGACATAATCATCGTGAAATTTGAGATTGACTTCTTGGGGATTGAGTCCTTCCCATTGGCCATAGTAAATTTCCTTCAGGCCATCCCGTAATTCCATCTTTAATCCCAAGGCCTGGCATAAGGGGGCGGCGGTGGCCTGGGTACGTTTCATCGGGCTGACATAGGCGGCAGTCCAGGCCAGGTTTTTATACCCCTCAGCAAAGGCTTGGGCCATGGCGGTTCCCTCTGGGGTTAAATCTGGATCTAAGGCTCCACAAAAGGCATTGGCACGACTGTAGGGGGTTTGACCGTGACGGAGAAAATAAAGTTTCAGGGGCATAATTAGCGTCCGAGGAGATGATCAATCCAGGCCCGGAGCCAAGGTTCAAAGGGGTGCAAGATGGCATTCCCAATCACAAACGTCCCAATGAAAATCAGGCCATGACTCGTCCAATACCATAGCCTACTCCCCCGATCTAAAAATTGGCTTAAGGCAGCTTGTTGGGCCTGGTTAAGTTGGGGGTTGTGGCGAGATTGGGGGTGGGTGGGCGGGGCTAAATGGCGAAGTGGGGCCACATGGCTGCGAATGTTGGCCATTTCTGTCTGAATCTCGGCCTGGAGTTGGCGGACATCGGTTTGAAACTGCTGCGTTCCGCGTTGGAATTGGGCGACGTCTTGTTGAAATTGCTGAAGATTGGCTTGGAAGCGGGCGGGGGCAGAGCGATCTAAGGATGGGGAGGTGGGCATGGGCGGGTCTGGAACTCTGAGTTTAATGTACTGTAGTCTGCGGGTTGAATTGTAGATCAGGTATCCCCCAGGGCTTAAGAATTGCGTAGTAAACTCCAGGCCTGGACTAAGTTTAACTGCATAATCGCGGCGACAATATTCAGGGTTTTCAGTTCACTCAGATTTGGATTTAAGCGGGCCACTTGATCGAGAGCCATTTGAGCCTTTCCCCCCTGCCATTGATAGAGATAGATCACGGCTAAATAGGCCCAGGCATAGGGGTTTTCGGCATCCAGTTCGGTAATTTTTAGGGCGGTGGTTTCGGCTTGCGGGGCCTGGCGTTGGAGGACTTGGGTGAGGAGGAGGATATAAAGTTGGTCGAGGTTATTGGGTTCGGATTGCAAGCGAAATTGGGCCGCCGCCGCCAGTTGTTGGTAGTAGTCCTGGGTGGGGTCGGCCTGGTTCATCCGGTTCAAATTGCCAAAAACGGGATCCAGTTGACCTTGGCGGAGAGAGGGGATCAGTTGGCGAAATTGACTGACTAAATCTGGAGTAGGGGCGGGAATTGGAGCGGTTGTCGGATCAAGGGCTGTGGTTGCAGTTGTGTTTAGTGGGTAATGGGCTTGGGTTTGACGGTTGAGATAGGTGGCGGTGAGGCGATAGGGGCCTGGGGTGAGATTTGCGGCGGTGGGCATGACCAGGCGTTCTTGGACACAATAATTGCCTTCTGGTTGTCGCCGACTCGGAAACTGCCCCGCGTCTAAATTCCCCAGGCCAATGCCATGATCATGCACCCAGGCCAAGTTGGTTTGATTTTGCCAAGTGAGAACTAAAACCCCATTTTTCAGTTGCTCCCACGGCCCACAGACTTCATAGATCACAGGGATATTTTGCTGAGGGTTGACTTTCTCTGGGACTTGCACCTGTTTCAGGCCCACCTGTAAATCTCGACTATCCTTCCTTGCGACTGTAATTTGGGGTTGGCGTTGATGATAGAGCTTGAGTTCACTGCCATCGGGTAAATTCCAGGCCTGGGTGATTGCCAACTGGGGACTGTTAACAACTAATCTTTCTAGGGTTGCTTTTCCGGGGGCAAAATTATGATCCACACCTTGCTCGCCGGTCTTGACGAGAAACCACTGAAAATCATCGAGGTCTTTTTCCACGCCCAACTCTTGAAACCCCACTTCTCGGGCAAAGACTTTGAAATTTTCCCGCTGTCCAAAATAGTTGAGATTCATCGGGTTGACTGCGGCGGTGTTGGGCAGAACGGCTAAATTTCCGCGCAAATAGGGAGTTGAGGAGTTAATGGTTTGAGCGACTTCAGCTAAGGGATACATGGGGCCTGGGTAAGGTAAATGCCGACCACCCCCTTGACTCAAAATTGGGATCGGGAACCAATTCACTAAAACCCAATACAAAGTGAGTCCGGCGGCCAGCATGGGTAACAATCCGGCCCAGGCCCTTGACCAAACCGTAAACCCCCGACTTAAAAGCACCAAAAGGATCGGCACAATCGGGACAATATGGCGGGGATCCTTGTTTTGGGGAATTGAGAATAAAACATAGGTTCCCAAAAGAAAAATTAGTAACCAGGCCCCGCTTTGCCACGGTCGAGGATTGATCCGAATATTACCCCGCCAAAGTGTATAACCCAACCAGAGTAAAAAACTGCCCAGGGATAACCACAGCACCGGCCCCGTGACCAGATCCGGAAGTTGACGCAGGTAGTAGATCCAGTTTGACCAGACATCCCCCGGAATCACCCCCTCGGGTTGCCAGTTGCGATTAGAGCGATCCGTAGAGGTGAGAATGGTTAACCAATTGGCCTGGAACCAAAACCCAGCCGTGATCAGTGCCGCCAAACCCAGAGAGAATAATTGCCCCCAGCGGCCCCAGGATTTGGCTTTAATGACTGCGACTAGCATCCAGGCCAAGGGCACAGCAAAAAATAGGATCCCAGTCGGTTTAGTCAGAATCGTCAGACCCAGGCCACCACCCGTTAACCCCGCCCAAAGCCAACTCCCACCCGTGATTGTTTGAGACCGCAAAAATGCCCCCCGCCAGGCCGTCAGTCCCCAAAACGTCACCGTCACCAGTGCTACCAGGCCATAGTCGAGCAAATAATCCAAACGCAACTGGATCAGGAACGGCATCAACAGCGCAAAACTAGCCGCCCACAGGCCTGTCAGCCGGTCAAATAACAATCGCCCCAGGCCATAGGTCGCAACTAGTAAAATCCCGGTGAATAATACATTGACCGTAATTGCCCCATCCACCCCCGTCCCAAAAATCTGAAGCAAGGGTACAGTGGCCAAATAGACCAGCGGGGCCCGATAGCTTGGGGATAATTGCCACAGATTAGTCCACCACTGACCCGAAAAAAAATCCGGTTGCCAAAAGGCCCGCCAATAATCCAAGGCCCGACTGAGATGATCCCCCTGATCCCAGGCCGGCACCCCCTGATCTAAACTCAACCAGAGGCGATCAAAGACCGTTGCCCCCAGCCAGAGAATGACTAAAATCAGCGGATCACGCCAGCGAGGAATTGCACGAGTTAGGAGTTTAGACAAGGGATACAGGGCCGGGTAACTTGAGGAGGAGATTAACTACTGCTACTGGGTGAAAAGTACTGGTTATGACGTATGACATAGTTACATACCTTTGACTTGCCAGATAAGAATACAACATCTGACAATTACATCGATCCGCGAGCAGCGAGTGCTAATTACTCAAGATACAGACTTTGTTGAATCTTTCCAACTTCAACGTATCCTCTGAAAATTACATTGGTTACTACTGGGGTTACTACTGGAAATATGAAGAACTCCTAACTCGAAAAGATTTTTATTAAAAATTTATAATTTATGACCTCACTTGTTAGAAACCCACGACCATCTTCATTTCGCTTAGGAATGAAACACAAAGATACTTGAAACCATCACGGGTGGTAGTTTTGAATGCCTCAGTTTGGGCAGAAATGACTATCTATGGAGATTAGTTACTAAGGAATTATAGTTTATGATTGATGTAATCTATCCCTTTGATGCGACATCGCCGGGAATGAAATCAAGTAAAAAATTTCTTGGAATATATTTGCAGAAGTCTGCCTACCCCTATCTGAGTAGTTCGGGGAAGTCTGGGGATTAACTGCAATGTTGATGATGGCCATCGGGAAACTTGGTGCGAAAGTCGTAAATGATTCCCTTGCTCTCCAGACCCGTACTTTGAAACAAGTTTGTGCCTTGGAGTTGGGCCTGATCTAGGACTGCTGCGTCTAAGTTGGCCCGGCTTAAAATGGCATCTCGTAAATCAGCCCCTGCCAAGTTCGCCCCCCGCAGATCGGCTCGCGTTAGATCGGCCCCCTGTAAATTGGCCCCCTGTAGGTTTGCTGCCCGAAGGTTAGCCCGAGAAAGATTGGCCCCAGCTAGGTTTGCTCCTGTTAAGTTGGCCTGGTAGAGTTGAGTATCTCCTAGTTCCGCCTCCGTAAAATTGGCTTCAATTAGGATGGCGCGTTGGAGTTGGGCATAAGGGAGGTAGGCCTGGGCAAGATTAGCTGCAGTTAAATTCACATCCGCCAGCAAAGCCTCAAAATAGTCTAATTTGGGCAGGTTCGCTCCGCAAAAATTACGCTCTCCGGCCAGATAGGCTTGAATGAATTCCTCACGATTTAAGCTGGTCATAGTCTGCTTCTAAGTCAAGCTATAGTCATTTCTGCCCAAGCTGAGGCATTCAAAACTACCACCCGTGATGGTTTCAAGTATCTTTGTGTTTCATTCCTAAGCGAAATGACTATCAGGCTGGTCAGAATAAACCCCTCAATAATGGCTAAGTATTTGTGCTTAGTTACGTTCTTTGAATGTAAGGGGTCGGCATACAAAACTTAATCTTGCTTAATCTTTTCTTAAGCCCTGCCAAGCTCCAGGCCTGGGTCAAAATCACGGCACAATGAAATCAGTTTCTCCGTCCCCCCTTGCCCTATGTCTCTGGCCCAGCACTATCACGAGCGCACCAAATACGATCCAGTCACCATTCGGCAACGGGGCAAAGCCTTAGATTTTAGTCAGCAGCCGATTCCCTATAAGGACTATAAGTTTGGGCATCTGATTAACCTGAAGCAACTACCCGCAGATTTGGATCCCAACCTAGGTGAGCGTTTATCCCGCTTTTTCTATCTGAGTTATGGCATTACCGCCGCCGTTGCCACCACTGGAGACCCCTACTATTTACGGGCGGCCCCCTCGGCAGGTGGACTCTATCCGGCTGAACTGTATCTGATTGCCCGTCAAGATAGTTGCTTACCCGCTGGACTTTATAACTACCAGGCCCGCCCCCACGGTTTGATTCACTTCTGGGAAAGTAATGTCTGGTCGGCGTTGCAATCGGCCTGTTTTTGGCATCCGGTTTTAGATCATGTCACCTTGGCGGTAGTGCTGACGGCGGTGTTCTATCGCTCGGCCTGGCGCTATGAGGATCGGGCTTATCGGCGGATTGGCCTGGATTTGGGTCATTTGCTGGGTAACATTGAACTGGCCGCCAACTTGAATGATTTCCGGGCCCATTTGCTGGGGGGTTTTGTGGACTCGGCCTTGAATGATTTGCTCTACTTAGATGGCGATCAAGAGGCAGCCTTTGTTGTGATTGGTTTGGCGGATCTCCTGAAAGTTTCCGAAAATTTGCCCCATTTACCCACAGCCCTTCCCTCCCCCGTCTGTCCCACGATTCCCAAAATTGCTGCTGGGGATTTGCTCCATGAATGTCACCAAGCCAGTCAAATTACGGCAACCGACTTAACCTATACCCCCAAGCCCCAGGCCGACCCCGATGGTGTGGTTTTAGATTTATGTACGGGTGTAGCCATCATGCCACCCCCAGAACCGGAACCTGAGCCAGAGCCGGAACCCACCCCAGATTTATATGATTTTCCGGGCTTAACTCGCGTTCACTTAGGGGTAGAGCCAATCAACTGGCAACAAAATTGCACTGGCCTGGAAAACACTATGTTACGGCGGCGTTCAACTCGAGTCTATTCGGGTGGCAGTATCACCCAGGCCCAACTGGCCCAAATTTTGGATTTTGCCTATCACCCCGAACATTATCAACCCCAAGGCCTGGATGAGACCCCGGATTATTTCTGTTTGAACTTGATTAAAACCTTTGTCGCCGTCTCTGAGGTGAAAGGTCTTGAGGCTGGCTGTTACTATTATGCGCCCCAGGCCAAGGAACTCCGCCAAATCCGGTTTAAGAATTTCCGCACCGAACTTCATCACCTCAGCTTGGGCCAGGAATTGGGGCGGGATGCGGCGGCGGTGGTCTTTCAAACGGCGAATTTAGAAGCGGCGATTACGGAATTGGGAGAACGGGCCTATCGCTACTTGCACATGGATGCCGGACATTTGGGCCAACGCCTCAACTTAGCCGCCATGCAGTTAAATTTGGGTGCCAGTGGCATTGCCGGATTTTTTGATGATCAGGTGAATGAAGTGCTGGGGATCCCAGTGGATGATGCTGTCTTGTATTTAACCACTTTGGGAGTACCGGCCTAGCTATGAAGTTAACCACCCGCGGCCATTACAGCGTGAAAGCCCTACTGGATCTCAGCTTGCAGCCCAACTACGGCCCCGCTTCAGTCCGTGACATTGCCCAACGCCAGGATTTACCGGCCCCCTATTTAGAAAAACTCCTCATCGAACTACGCCGGGCGGGGTTAGTCAATTCTTTACGGGGTTCCCAAGGTGGCTATCAATTGGCTCAAGTTCCGGGTAAAATTTCTCTGGGGCAAATCCTCCAGGCCGTGGGTGAATCGAGCCAGCCCTTATTCTTAGACGATACTCCCCCAGATTTAGCCGCTGCCGATTGGGTCACAGTTAGCCTTTGGAAACGCCTCGATCAAAAGTTAAGGGATGCTCTGTTTAATATTTCCCTTGAAGATTTATATTACGATGCCCGCAGTTGGCAAGCGGCCCAAGGAGAAAGTGCCAGTTTTGTGGTTTAAGGTTTAAGTGACCCAAGCGTTTTCTATCAAGAACCTATATTAAATGAGCAGGGCAGACGCATACCTAAAGAGATAAAGATGGGAATGCACAAATCAAGACTTTTTTATGACTGCCCTCATCAGACCAATCGTTCGGAATGGCTCAGAAATGTCATTACCGAGGCGGTAGAGCGGGAATTGCTAAAAAAATCTAATCCGGTTGAAGCCACACTGGCTAATCAGTCTAATGGAGGCACTTCTAAGCGGCGTAAACCCAAGGGAGATAACTAAATGACTGAAGGATAGCAGCCAGTGAAGCAAGGCAAATATTTAGATGCTATTCAATCCTTTGCTAAAAAAAACATCCACATTGCTAGGACTGATGCGCAATTCAAGACATTACGGGCGGAAGTGAAAGGTGAAATCAATGGGCTACGGGCAGAGATAAAAGCGTTGGATGATAAGGTGTCTAAATAATGAAGGTTAATTTTCCTATCAAACGTCAGTTCGAGATAAGCAAAAAGTCTGAAAAGAAGGCCATGTAACTGTTTAAGACAACCGCGAGGGTGTAGGTTTATAAAACCTCTTCAGAAAAGTAACCAGATCTGTATCATCTTGACAAGAGATTTTATTTCCTGTTCCTTGAATAGCCCTAGATTGGCGGAAAGTCTCAGTAGATAGGGTTTTTGCGGTAATTCCGTATCCCGAACTCAGGTTAGTTAGCAATAGCCCAGAGATCATCTATCAGCATTGTGGGGCAGGACAAAAAGAAGTTTCTATCATTTCAGAACAGCCTATGTAATGCCGTAACTTCCACCCTGGGATGAGTTTGTAGGATGTTCACAATCACCCGCTATCACCTGGGAGGGTTTCTAGCCTAGCTTCAATTGTGGATTGAATTGGCCCCCAATGCTCTAGTGGCCAGTAACAAAAAGCAGCCCGCCCCAATAGGGAATTTTCTGGAAGAAACCCCCAAACATGGGAATCATTACTGTTATTGCGGTTATCCCCCATGACAAACAAGCTATGCTCAGGCACTCGCACGGGCGGAAGTTCATAGTTGGGTGGTTCAGCAATATACGGCTCAGGTAAAGGTAAGCCATCTACATAAACCCTTCCTTGATGAACTTGTACAACTTGTCCAGGCAGGCCAATCACTCGCTTAATAAAGGCTTGATCGGGTTTATAGCCAAAGGCTTGGAGGTAGGGCGGTGGCTGAAACACGACAATATCACCAGCTTTGGGAGAACGCTGATAGTAGGAAATCTTCTCGACTACAATTCGATCTCCAGGCCAGAGGGTCGGTTCCATAGACTCTGAAGGAATATAGCGCGACTCCGCGACCCAAAACCGTAAGAGCAGAGCTAACCCCAAAGCAATCAAAATCAAAAGCAAATTTCCTTTTTGGGCCTGCCAGAGCCGTTGCCAGAGAGAAGAGGAGTTGTGAGAAGTCATGAGCAATAGGAGGAGGGGCAATTTAAATGTCAAATGATCACTGGAATAAGCTTTTTAAGCCTTCTTTGAGTGTGTCATAAAGGCTTGTCCCGCCCCAAACCAAAGCGGCAATGATTGAGGTGGATAAGATAGCTCCCATCAGGCAAAGCACCAGGCCCCCCAAGCAAATCGCCCCATCATCATCCAGTAAGCCGAAGCCAACGACAAAAATGCCCATCGCGGGTAGGGTATTCGTGCCAGGAATGGGAATCATCATGGAAATGGCCATCAACGCAATCGCCATCCCCAAAATCACCCGGCCTGGCGTACTGGTACAGATGGGTAATAAGCGTGGCCGGGAAATAGCTTCAATCCGCTTCAACCAAGGAATCCCCGCTTTAATCACGCCCTGGGCCTGGGGCAAGGGAATTTGGTAGTGCATGATTTTATTGGGGAGCCACGGTGTCGTTTTCCCCGCAATCAGTTGCATCGCGAGTAAAAATAGGGCCACTCCAAAGGGGGTTGAATAACCAGGGGCCGGAATGGGCAATGCAGAGGGGAGGGAGAGAATCACCAATAAAAAACCAAAGATACGTTCCCCGGCCTGGTCAAGAAGGGCGGCTAGGCTGACGGTTTCCATCTCCGGTGGAGGAGACTCGATAAAATAACGATGCAGGTCTTGGGAGAGTTTGGCCATGGTGGAGACAGAAACTAAGCGCGATGTTTAGCTTACCAGGCCTGTCAGTGGATTAATCGGAGTTTGTCATGCTGTACCGCCGTTTTGGCCGCACCAACTTAGCCATGCCCGTTTTCTCCTGTGGGGGGATGCGTTATCAATACAAATGGCAAGATACCCCCTGGGCAGAAATTCCAGCGGATAATCAACATAACCTTGAAGCCACCATTCACCAGGCCCTGGCTTTAGGGATCAACCACATTGAAACGGCTCGTGGCTATGGCACATCAGAACTGCAACTGGGGCAAATCCTCCCGAAAATCCGGCGCGAAAAACTGATCGTCCAAACCAAAGTTTCCCCCACCGCCAACTCGGTTGAATTTAGCAAAACCCTAGAGCAATCCCTTAACAATCTCAACCTAGACTATGTGGACTTATTGGGGATTCATGGGATCAATAACGCCGAATTACTCGATCAAACCCTCCGGCCAGGTGGATGTTTAGAGGTTGCCCAGCAATTCCAGGCCCAAGGGCGGGTACGGTTTATTGGTTTTTCCACCCACGGCCCTCTAGAGATCATTTTGCCGGCCATTGAATCGGGGCAATTTGACTATCTCAATCTCCATTGGTACTACATCAATCAAACCAACTGGCCTGCCATTCTCGCGGCGCAAAAACAGGATCTGGGAGTCTTTATCATCAGCCCAACCAATAAAGGCGGAATGCTCAATCAGCCACCGGCCCGCCTGATGGAACTGTGCCAACCCCTAAGTCCGATGGTGTTTAATGACCTATTTTGCCTCAGCCATCCACAAGTGCATACCCTGAGTATTGGTGCTGCCCATCCCGAAGACTTCCCAGAACATCTGAAAACCTTGGAGTTGCTGAGTCAAGCTGATACGATTCTGCCACCCATCCTCCACCGCTTAAACCAGGCCCTGATTGAGACCCTTGGCCAAGACTGGTGTGAGACCTGGACCCAAGGCTTACCCGATTACACAGAGGTTCCTGGACAGATCAATATTCGGACAATCCTTTGGTTACGGAATCTGGCCTTGGCCTGGGGCCTGGTGGACTATGGGCGGATGCGATACAACCTGCTTGGGAATGGTAGCCACTGGTTTCCAGGGGAGCAGGCTAAAGACCTAGAGTGCATCAGCCACCAGCAACTCCAACAATGCCTCCAGAACAGTCCCCAGCGAGAGATGATTCCTCAGTTACTAGTGGAAACCCATCAACTTCTTGGCGGGGCGGCCCAAAAACGTTTATCTCAAAGTTAATAAAGCCAACTTTAGGAATGACTCACTGTATTCTCAATCTAAAGCTGTAATTTGGAATAACTCATGGTTGATCGCAAATCGAGTCACAGTGATCCATTTTGGGAAAATCAATATGCAAGACTGTTCATCGGGCTAATTTCTCTCATTCTGATTCCGACCCTTTTCTCAGAGCGTTGGTCATCACTCATTTCCTTCAGTCTAGAAACATTCGTAATTGTACTGATCCTACAGATCCTACGCGCTCGGCGAATTAAATTTTATATTTACTTAGTCGTCAGTTTATCTATCTTTGCCTTAGAATTATTGGACTATTTTTCTAACTATGTTCAACAAAATATTGGTATCTTAATTGACTTATTAACAGGGGTAGTTCATTTAACATTTAGCTTTATGGTCATTCAAGTTATTCTCAAGAAGATATTTACGCAGCAATCTGTAACGAGAGACTCAATTTTAGGCGGGGTCAGCGTTTATTTACTACTGGGCTTTAGCTGGGCATTTGCCTACCGAATGCTTTACAACCTGGATAGTAGTAGTTTTAACTTGACTAAGGGGGTGGATATTTCCTGGGAACTAGGCTATTTCAGCTTTGTTACGCTAACAACGGTTGGGTATGGAGATATTACGCCTGCCACTGGAGTTGCTATGGCCTTATCCATTCTTGAGGCTGTTATCGGGCAAATGTATCCAGCAATTATTATTTCTTGTTTAATTAGTCAATATCTTTCCTCCAGCCAGGCCCCACGATTGTAATTTTTCTGGAAGTTTCTTATTCGTTAGATTTAATATCTAACAATCCGCTTTCAAATATGAGAGAATGAGTAATGTATAGTCATTTCACTTAAGAATGAAACACAGAAATGCTTGAAACCATCACCAGTGGTACTCTTGAATGTCTCACTTTTGGCAGAAATGACTATAGTATGGATAATCTCATGGATGAACTCAATCAATTTATAGATACGTGTCTAGATTCAAGAGAAATGAAGCGCGCCCTAGCGGTAAAGATGACACTAGAGGGATTTACGCATCAGCAGATTATGAATATTCTCCAAGTTTTATCCGGATTTTGCTACGCACGACCTTCAGTCTATACGAAATGGAAGCAAGCTTTTTATTGTCCGGTGTCAACACATTAAAACTGGGCTACAAAGGCAAGACTGGATATTGATCAGATTTTGAAAAACAACAGGTTATTCAGTGGTTAAAACAACAGAATCATTGGAATCTTGAAGAATTAGAAGCATATATATTAGAAACATTTGATGTTGTTTATGCAGCCAAGTCAAGTTATTATAATTTATTGCATGAGGCGGGTCTATCTTGGCAAAAAGCCCAGGTCATTCATCCCTTGAAAGACCCCGAGAAAGTCGCCTTAAAAAAAAGAGATTTGTCAGGCCCTAGAGGCGCGTCGCTTCAGTATTGAATCTGGGGAAACCTTGGTCTATTGCGTAGATGTTGGCCTAACCTTCCGGAGGGATTGAGTCATTTAGTCTGGGGAGATACTTGCAGATATACCTGAGGCAAAACAGATACGGGAGTACAGATTCCTATCTCTAACCTAAAGCAAAACTAAGGTAGGAAGACTCCGGTATTCTGTAATTCATCTAAGCGAGCTAAGACTTCCCGACTATGGCTGGCGGGGCGAACATCCACAAACCGATTTCGCAAAATACCTTCAGGATCAATTAAAAAGCTATGACGCAGAGACACAAACCCCAACCACGATCCATAGGCCTTGCTGACTTTGCCATCCGCATCGGACAAGAGCGGAAATTTCAAACCTTCGGAATCACAAAACTCGGCGTGGGAATCTACTGAATCTGCACTTACCCCAATAATGGCCGTATTCCGGGTTTGATATTCTGCCAAATCTTTTTGAAAGCGTTGGGCTTCTAGGGTGCAGCCGGATGTAAAGTCTTTGGGATAAAAGTAGAGCAATACCCATTGTCCCCGAAGGTCTGCTAGAGAAATCTCCCCATCACCGGTGTTGGTCGGTAAGGTGAAGGTGGGTGCAGGTTGATCTAATTCCGGGAGTTTGCCACCGAGGGCATAGGCTGTTTGATTCCCCGCCAAGAGACCCCAGGCCATGACCACCCCAAGCAAACCCATAATCCACTGACGGCGCGTTGGCATTGTCCTTAACTCCCAGAAAATTCTGATTGATAGCAGCCCTTCTTGTTATAGCAAGATCACCCGATCAACAGCAGGGGCCTGGACAATGGCAACTACTAGGCAAAACTCAGTAATTTAGCTAGTCTGGAAGAGATGCTCCTCATTGTAAGGAATCGTTGGTATGGGACTTTTTGATCGAATTAGCAAAGTCTTCAGTTCTAATATCAATGCAATGGTCAGTGCGGCTGAAGATCCAGAAAAAATGCTGGAGCAGGCCTTGATTGACATGAATGAAGATTTGGTCAGTTTACGCCAGGCCGTGGCCCAAGCGATTGCATCCCAAAAACGTTTAGAGCAGCAGTACAACACCAATCAACAACAAGCCAGTGAATGGGAACGCCGGGCCAAGTTGGCACTCACGAAAGGAGATGAAGCCCTCGCCTTAGAAGCCTTGAACCGGAAGAAAACAAACACCGAAACTGCCTTAGCCCTGAAAGCTCAACTCGAGCAATCCGCAGCCCAAGTTGCAACCCTCAAGAAAAATATGACTGCCTTGGAGGGTAAAATTTCTGAGGCCAAGACTAAGAAAGATATGTTGATTGCCCGCGCCCGTGCTGCCAAGGCTAGCGAGCAAATCCAGAAAGTGGTTGGTAATATTAACACCAGTAGTTCTGCTGCCTTGTTTGAGCGGATGGAAAATAAGGTCTTGGAACAAGAAGCCCGCTCGGAAGCCATTGCTGAACTCAGTGGCAGTGCCTTAGAAAGCCAGTTTGCCCAACTTGAAAGTGGTGATGTCAACGACGAATTGGAAGAACTTAAACGGCAGATAGCTGGTACTCCATCAACGACTGGGGCTTTACCCGCTGCGAGTTCGCCATTTCCTGTTGATGCTTCTTCCTCCCCACCCTCCTATCAATCTACGGTTCCCAGCGACCCAGATATTGATGAAATCAGAAGGGCACTAGAAAAAAACTAGTATCTACTAGCAAGATTTCAGAACAAGCCTCTTATTTATCGAAAATTTTGGGTCTAAAACCCGTCCTGCTACGCACGCAAGCTATAAGGATGGCGGAGTGTCAACTTGTGAATCAACCCTCGCCTCCACAGGTGAATGGGGTATCGGTATCAAGAAATGCTCAGTTGCTCATCTCAATGTAACTACATATACTCTTGTCCTTGATTCTTAACATAGCTGGCAATCATTCCCTCATCACCATGTTGACAAACTGTACTGACAAAATATCCCTCACTAGAAAATTCTCCTCTCCAGAACTGATGTTTGATCTGGGGGCATCCCTATCCTGCCTTGATGAAGTAACGCCATACTTACGCAACTACTCTATAAAATCTATAAAAAAAGAACTGAAGAAAAAGTCCCCAGTTCTGCATTAATTTTATTTGGAATGTTTAAGAAATTCAGAAGAATCAACCTAAAATTGGAAAGTTGTCCGTACCACTCCTAGAACAATCGGAGCGTTAGCCGAGTTGTTGTTGGGGTTGAAGATACTAATAATTCCAGGGGATAGAGAAATATTCCGACTCAACTGGAAGCGGTAGAAACCTTCCAAGTGATAGGTATTGAAAGGAGTAATATTTGGGTTTCCGGCCAATGTGTAGTTAGTACTAATGGTTTGGGGAGGCTGCCCAAAGATTAAACCCGCCACATCACCCTTCTGCCACAAGTCAGGAGCAGCAGCCGTAATCGCCCAGTTTAGCAATGACGCATTTCTTCCAGTGACGGGGCCACCTTGGGGTTGATTCACACTAGAATAACCAACCCAGCCTGAAAGGGTAAATTGGGGAATGACTAGATAGGTAAATTGAAACCCAAAGTTATCGGAAGCAACATTACCGACACCTCCACTTAGGGCAGCAGAGGCAGTTGGATTGTTGGCTGATCCAGGATAACCAGATGTGCCAGTTCCACCGCTGGGATCAACACCAAAGGCCCGGACGTAGGTTACCCCCAGTGCAAGGCTTTTGACTGGACGAACATTAAACTGCGCTAAGGCACTATAGGAATCCCCAATGAAACCACCAGGCGGGGATGGATTCCCAGGGCTACGATCAAAGGTGACACCACCGGGAGCCGTTGTGTTGGTTCCGCCACCCAAGTAGCCCAGGGTAAAGTCAACACTGGTGCCTGCTTGCTTATTTTCTGCAAACTTGTAGTTGAAGGTCACACCCGCCGCACTGTTCGCATAAATCCGATAGATTGGGTTAAAGCGACCAAACCGAGATAAGGCTCCTGTTTCCCCAGACGAGAAATAGGGGTTGAAGGTAAAGGTGTTATCTTCCCACTGACCGGCATTAGCATCCGCAAAAACTGTCAGATTTTTAATTGGCGAAAACCGATAAAACAATTTTTGCAATTGAAACGTATTGCCACTGTCGCCGTCATAGGCTAACCGGCCTGCGTTAGTTCCAGTAATTGAGGAATAGTTGACAATGTTCCCCGCTTGCAAACGAATCCGCAGTAGGTCGGTTCCAGTAAAACTTGTGTCAAAGTTAAGCCGAGTCCGGCTGCTGACAATCAAGTTATCAACAATGTTTGGGCCAGCAGTATTCACACCTCCAGGCCCAGGCGGGTTAGCCCGTTGTCCACCCAAGACATCAGATGTGTTGATGACGATGTTACCCGCTAGCTTGGTTAAGGTTGCGAATTGGGTTGCTTCTAGGTTGCTCGTCCGGGCTTCCAGGTTGTTGACTCGACCTTTAATAACAGCTAGCTCACTGGCAAATTCTTGGGCCAAGCGTTGGACAGCAGCCAAGTCTTCCTTCGTGGCAAATCGGTCACTAATAACATCTAAGCAAGCATTGAGAGCCGCTGCCAGTTCAAACCGAGTTGCAGCCCGATTTCCCCGAAAAGTGCCATCTGGATACCCCGCAATACAGCCATATTTCTCAACTAAGGATGCTAAGGCTTGATAGGCCCAGTCGGTGGGGTTGACATCGGACAACTGGCTGACAGAAGTGACTTGGGGGATTGACTGCTGGGCCCGTGAACCAATGGCCGATTGGGTTTGGGGCTGAGTTGATGGGGCGGCGGGGGCAAGAGTACCAGCCAATGGATCGGCTTCCAAGGACGATACAGAAGGGGAAGAACGCATTGCCGGCAGACTTTGAGCAAGGTTAGTCGTCGGCTGTGCTGGCAATGTGGTTAGGCTGGTGGGGGCAGAATTTAGTTCCCCAGGGGTTAGTTGTAAAAGGCTTGAGTTGGCTTCGGCAGCGTAAACACCACTGCTCACCCCTAAGGCCAGAGCGGGAGTTGTGGCTAGTAGCTTCCACAAAATACGGGACATAGATTTCTCCTTGAAAATTCCTCACACACAAATCTCAAAACTCAGACGGAGACACGATGGTTCATAGAAATCCAGCTAACACAACAGGGAACTACCTTTTGGAAAACCCTTGCGAAGTGGTTAGATCGTCAATAATCTCACTAAGAACGGTATCTTGACTAAGTATGCGTATTATAAATGTGAGATTCAGATTTTGTCTAGGGTTGCCTTGTTCTTTGATCTGAGCATCCTTTTCAAAATAGATAATCACCGTAGGCGACTGTCAGGAAGATGCTGATATAGTCTCACCGACTTAGAACTGGAGAAGAGGGGATTAGGAAATCATTATTTAGATCAGAACCTGCGGATTTCTACTGACTTAGAACAGCCTGCGTAACGCCATATAAGTTTATCCTTGTTTTGATCTATTTTCATAAATACGGTAACTTGATAGACTATATTGACTTTAGAGCAGAGAGTCAGACGAATGGGCATTCAAATCCAAAATGTCTCTAAGCGGTTTGGTAGCTTCCAGGCCGTGCACCAAATTGATCTCGAAATTGCCAGCGGTTCATTGGTTGCTCTTCTTGGGCCATCAGGGTCTGGCAAGTCCACCCTATTGCGACTGATCGCTGGTTTGGAGTCTCCTGATACGGGGCGAATTGTCTTGACGGGGAAAGACGCAACAAACCAGAGTGTCCAAGATCGCAATATCGGCTTTGTCTTTCAGCACTATGCCTTGTTTAAGCATATGAGCGTTCGTAAAAATATTGCCTTTGGCTTGGAGCTAAAGAAAACCCCCAAAGATAAGGTAGAAGCCCGTGTGGATCAATTATTGGAATTAGTCCAACTTGGAGGCCTGGGTCATCGCTATCCTTCCCAACTGTCTGGTGGGCAGCGGCAACGGGTAGCTCTAGCTCGGGCCTTGGCAGTTGAACCAGAAGTGTTATTGCTAGATGAACCCTTTGGGGCGTTGGATGCCAAGGTGCGGAAAGACCTGCGGGCCTGGTTACGCCGTCTCCATGAGGAAGTTCATGTCACCACTGTTTTTGTTACCCACGACCAGGAAGAAGCCATGGAAGTCGCTGACGAACTTGTGGTTATGAATCATGGCAAGGTAGAACAAGTAGGGTCTCCCCCAGAAATTTATGATAATCCAGCTAGTCCTTTTGTCATGAGTTTTATTGGGCCTGTGAATGTTGTCTCCAATGCTTCCGGGTTATTTCCCAAGCAAGATGCCCCGCCGGAGTCCAATTTATTCTTACGACCCCATGATATTGAAATTGCTGCTTCTGCCAATGGAACTACAGTCCCAGCTAAGGTTGAGCGGATTATCCATCTTGGTTGGGAAATTCAAGTGGAGTTGGGCTTAAATGATGGGCAAATTATTACGGCTCACCTCTCTCGGGAAACTTACGATCTACTAGATCTCCGGCCCCAGCAGCAAGTCCATATCTCACCCAAAGGAGCCAAAACATTTCCCCTGTTTTACTCTATTTAGTCATCGACTCCGGCCTGGGGCTAGATTCCATTGCTTAAGGGTTTTCAGCCTGGAGATTTGGAGCTTGACAGAGATTGAGATTTTCCCTTGCTTTAATCTACGATAAATCTACAGATTATTCAGACTTAATTAATTGATGGAGGCACAGATGTTACAGCGGCGGTATTTACTACTGGGGTTAGTAACCTTAGGGGCGACAGTGATTCCGGCCTTACCATTACAACCTGCCCAGGCCCAGCAGTCTGTTGAATTAACCTTAGTCAGCTATGCCGTGGCGAAACCCGTCTTTGCAAAATTAATTCCAGCGTTTCAAAAGGAATGGAAGGCTAAAACCGGGCAGACGGTGACCTTTAAGGAGTCCTATGGAGCCTCTGGCGCGCAAACTCGAGCGATTTTAGCTGGATTAGAAGCCGATGTTTTAGCCCAAAACCTCCAGACTAATGTTACCCCCCTGGTTGAAAAGGGCCTGGTTAAGTCTAACTGGGAGCAACGTTTACCCAATAAAGCTGTTCCTGCCTACAGTGTGATGGTCTTAGTGACCCGGCCTGGGAACCCCAAACAGATCCGCAATTGGTCTGATTTAACTAAACCCGGTGTTGACATTATTGCGATTAATCCTAAGACATCAGGGAATGCCCGCTGGGGAGTCCTAGCTGGTTACGGTTCAATTTTAAAAACTCAGGGACAGTCCGCCGCCCAGGCCTACTTGAATGGATTTGTTCGCAACATTAAAACCTTAGTTAACTCTGGGCGAGAAGCCACGGATACCTTTGTCAAAAATCGGGTTGGTGATGTTCTGCTGACATTTGAAAGTGAAATTATTTTCACCAATGAGGCAATTCCCCAGGACTTCCCCTATGTTGCGCCTTCCCCCAATTTACAAGTGGATTTCCCCGTGACCGTAATTGATCGCGTCGTTGATAAACGGGGAACGCGGAAAGTGGCCGAAGCATTTACAAAATTCCTATTTTCTCCAACTGGTCAAAGGATTTACGCAGAACTGGGGTATCGCCCCTATAACCAGCAAGTGCGGAATCAGTTTGCCCGGCAATATAAACCTGTGAACAAAGTTTTTACAATTGCTGATTTGGGGGGCTGGACACAATTGGATCAACAAATCTTTGCGGATGGGGGATTATTTGATCGGGCTCAACAAGCGGCTGCGAAGCGTTAGTTGTAGATGAGTCCTTTATTCCAGGCCAACCAATCACGACTTTACCCGTGGCTCTTGGGTTGGCAGTGGCATCTGAATCAACGGGTGACCCAGGCCCTGGTTTGGGTTTACTTCCTCTTTATCCTAGTTTTGCCCTTAAGTAGCCTGTTTTGGAAAGCCAGCCAAGAACCACTGACGGATCTCTGGACGGCCATTGCGGCCCCCGCGGCCTGGGATGCTTACAAACTAACTCTGACCACCGCCCTGATTGCCGCATCGATCAATACTGTCTTTGGCTTAATCTTGGCCTGGATTTTAACCCGCTACACCTTTCCGGGAAAGCGAATTGCTGATGCCCTGATTGATTTACCCTTTGCCTTGCCGGGGGTGGTGGCGGGGATTACCTTAGTCGCCTTGTATGGGCCGGGGGGGATTATTGGGCAGATATTTGATCCTGGAAATCCCTTGGGAAACTTGCTTGAGCAGCTTGGCTTGCCAGAAGTCAGTTTAACTACCTCCGTGATTGGTGTAGTGCTCGCCCAAGTTTATGTCACGTTGCCCTTTGTCGTGCGAATTGTCCAACCAGCCCTCTTAGCCATTGAGCCGGAAGTGGAAGAAGTGGCCATGACGTTGGGGGCGCGCCCGCGGCAGTTGTTTTGGCGCATTATCTTACCGCAGTCTCTCAATTCCCTTTTGACTGGATTTACCTTGGTCTTAGCTCGGGCAATTGGGGAGTATGGGGTCGTGGTGATCCTATCTGGGAATATTCCTTATCAAACCCTGGTTTCAACGGTCTATATTTACCAGCGCATTGAGGAGTTTCAACTCAGCCAGGCCACGGCGGTCGCAATTGTGCTGTTGATCATGTCTGTGCTCTTGCTCGGGGTCGCGAATGCCTGTCAGGGATGGAGTCGGCCTTGGGATGCTGAATAACCGTCCGTTCTGAAGATATCAATCTCGATGGAGTTAAGGCCTGGGTGAACGTAAACCGGATTCGTGCTCAAAAAACTATCTCGGCTTGGGGCTGGCTCTGGATTGGCCTGGGATTAGGGTTCCTGGGCCTGGTGGTGGGATTGCCCGTCATAAATATTTTTTATCAGGCTTTTAACAAAGGATTATTAGCCTATTGGCAAGGCATTAATACCCCCCAGGCCTGGCACGCCATCGGTCTAACCCTAACAGCAGTCATGATTGCAGTTCCCCTAAATACTGTATTTGGCATCAGCGCGGCCTGGATGATTGCGCGGCAACAATTTTGGGGGCGGAAACTCCTCCTTCAATTAATAGATTTACCATTAACGATTTCCCCGATCATTGTTGGTCTGATGTTTGTGCTGCTTTATAGCCCCCTCGGTAGTTTGTTTGAGTATTGGGTGAACCAGTGGAACTTAAAAATTATCTTTGCCTGGCCTGGCCTTGTCCTCGTTACTGTTTTTGTCACCTTGCCCTTTGTTGTCCGAGAAGTATTGCCCGCATTACAGGATCTAGGTCGTGAACAGGAGGAATCAGCCAAAACCCTGGGGGCCAACGGCTGGCAAGTCTTTTGGCAAGTGGTGTTACCAAATATTCGTTGGGCAGTTTTGTATGGGGTCTTACTCTCAACGGCGCGAGCACTGGGGGAATTTGGGGCCGTTTCGGTGGTTTCCGGCAAAATTATTGGCGAGACGAATACCTTAACGCTCCATATAGAACGGATGTATTTGGAATATGAAACCATTGCGGCCTTTGCTGGTGCATCCCTACTTGGATTAGTCGCACTGCTCACTTTGATCTGCCAAGAACTTTTACGCCGTTACGATAATCGCATTGCCAGTTAAGCCTGGTTGAAAAGGGCATTAATTCAAGGCTATTTTTCCAATCACCTTAAGCTAATCCTATTGCATTTTCACAAAGTCTATGTGATTCTTATATTAAACAACTACTTAATCACTACAGGTTTTATGGACTTTATGAGGTTGTCAAATTCTTCTCTACCACGAAAATTTTCTATTCCTCTTGGCTCCACTTCTCGGCGCGCCTTCCTGGGCTTGAGTGGCTCTGCCTTGCTGCTTACGACTGGCCTGGGTTTAGCGCAACCAGCATTTGCCCAGAACCGCCCAGTTAAGCTGACCCTGGTTTCCTATGCCGTTACCAAATCTGCCTATGAGCGGATCATCCCCAAATTTGTGGCACTATACAAAAAGCAGACTGGGCAAACTGTGGAATTCCAACAGAGTTATGGGGGATCTGGCTCTCAAACTCGAGCCGTGATTGATGGCTTAAATGCTGATGTGGTGCATTTAGCATTAGGTGCTGATGTGGATCAATTGCAATCGGCCGGCCTGGTTAAACCCGGTTGGGAAAAGCGGGCCCCCAACAATGCCATTGTTCAGCGCTCGGTAATTGCCTTTATCACCCGTGATGGGAATCCTAAGAAAATTACTAAGTGGACAGACCTAATCAAGCCAGGTATCAAGGTAATTACGGCCAACCCCAAAACTTCTGGTGGAGCGCGTTGGAACTTTTTGGGTTTGTGGAGTTCTGTCCTCCAAACCGGTGGTAATGATGCCAAAGCCCGGCAGTTTGTCGCCCAAGTGCTAAAAAATGCTCCGATTCTGCCTAAAGATGCTCGGGAAGCTACGGATGTGTTTGTGAAGCAAGGGCAGGGCGATGTGTTGCTCAATTACGAAAATGAGGTTCTGCTGGCGCAATCTAAAGGAGAAAAAGTCGATTTCACAATTCCATCTGTCAACTTTTCTATTGATACTCCTGTAGCTGTAGTGGATCGGAATGTGGATCGGAATGGCTCCCGGAAAGCAGCGGAAGCATTTGTGAAATATCTCTTCACGCCTGAAGCTCAAACGGAATATGCCAAGGCCTTCTTCCGGCCTGTTAATCCGACTGTAGCCAAACAATTTAGCAAGCAATTTCCAGCAGTCACGAACCTGAGTAATATCAATAAGTTTGGTGGCTGGGATGTTGCCCAGAAGAAGTTCTTTGCCAATAACGGACTCTTTGATCAAATCTTGCTGGCAAACCGTCGTTAAGTTCCCTGTTGACTCCTCAACACTCCTTAGTCTAATACATAGTCCTCTTAGCCGTCTTTGCTTATAGGCGGCTATTTATTTTTGCTAAGGGTTCAAACTGCTTAAATTAACTCTCTTACTTGTGCCGCAGAGGATATAGTAATCCGTCTTCATTTGTGAGAATGTTTGATCATCACTGCCCTTGGTCAGGAGTAGCCCTTCTTTAAGCCTAGGGTTAAGTCAAAATTTATCAGATATAAATAATCTTGGGCTAATCTCACGAATCATTACTGTTTGCTATATCTACAGAGACAAACAGCAAAAAACAATCATGTATAGATAAAAGTCTGAGAAAATCTCACAACGAGTCCGTAAGAATGTCTTGATTTTAAGATGAGTAAGTGTGTATGTAGGTTTTATATTAGGCTAGGACATTAATAGATTAAATACTTAAATCTGATAATGCCAAACATCAGATTCTCGTAAAATAATCCGTTGTGTTGAAAGCCGTTGCATAAATCCTTGTTGTTCCAATAACCCAAACGTGCGAGTAATCGTGACACGGGTTACACCTAAAATTTCAGCAATATCTTGATGGGTGAGCCTTAGCTCTAAAACTTGTCCCTGTTCTAAGGATTGTCCAAACCGTTGCCCTAGCCATTGCAACAGTTTCGTTACCATCAGTTCAACTCGCTTTTGTGAGCGAATCACCAAAAGTGCCTCTGCTTGTTTAAGGTAGGCTGCATAAAGATGCTGTTTATTCGTGTAGGTAACCCATGCCGTTGAACGGGCCTGGACGGGTGTTATGGTTTCCAGATAAACAGGATGAATTGAGGCGAGGGCAGCACCAACTACTTCCCCAGGCCCCCAAATTCCCATCACGATTAAACTTCCCTCCTCAGTGTAAATATAGGAACGGACATAACCAGACTCAATCAGCCAGAGGCGGTTGGGGACAGTCGGCAAGAAACTACGAGAAGGGTATTCCCAGAAGTTTCCGCCTGCGCCAAAATGGGGTAAAGACGCAACCATGGACTATACTCCTAAATCCTGACAGAATATTCGTAGTATATGTGAACACCTTGATAATTACTAGATCACAGGAGCGTAGAGTGATGACTTTTTGCTCTAGCAGTTCCAGAGTGGCAAGAATCTAGAACACGAAGTTAGTGAATGGGCTTATGGAAGTATCATTTCCTAAAAACTAATAGTTATTTTTCAGCCTTCTTCAATACATTTTTGAGCATAATAATAAACTCTGGCCTATAGCCCTAATGAAAACTGCACTCATCGCCTCTGATAGATATATTTTTCTCGATATTATTAAATAATCATAATCTACTAAAAACCTAGTATATTTGTGTGGTTACTTGTATTGTAGGTAAGTAAAACAGACTCTCTGAGCTTTTAGTGATTTGTTAAGACCTGACTTAACCAAATAGTCACGCCAGAGCTTGAACGGTCTAAAGTTGTTGCTTGAAAATTCAAAATTTATGTCTTGAGTGCCAAGAGGTGGTTATGGGGCTTACAAACAAGATTTTCTCGGACAATAGTCAAACCATTGGTGAAACCCCACTGGTACGACTAAATCGGATTCCAGGCCAGGCCCCAGCAACGGTCTTAGCCAAAATTGAAGGGCGTAACCCTGCCTACTCGGTTAAGTGTCGGATTGGGGCGGCGATGATTTGGGATGCAGAAAAACGGGGCTTACTGGGGCCTGGGAAAGAGTTAATCGAACCCACCAGTGGGAATACTGGCATTGCCTTGGCCTTTGTCGCCGCGGCCAGAGGAATTCCCTTGACCTTGACGATGCCCGAAACCATGAGCCTAGAGCGGCGCAAACTCCTGACAGCCTATGGAGCCAAGTTGATTTTGACTGAGGGTGTTAAGGGGATGACCGGGGCCGTTTTAACGGCTGAAGAGATTGCCGCTTCTGACCCAGAGCGTTATGTGTTGCTGCAACAATTCCGCAATCCGGCTAATCCGGCCATTCATGAACAAACCACTGGCCCAGAAATTTGGGAAGCGACCAATGGGGAGATTGATATTTTAGTTTCAGGCGTGGGTACGGGTGGGACAATCACTGGGGTATCCCGTTACATCAAACAGACCCAAGGCAAGCCGATTTTGTCAGTTGCAGTAGAGCCTGAGAATAGTCCGGTGATTGCCCAAACGCGAGCGGGTCAACCCCTAAAACCAGGCCCCCACAAAATTCAAGGCATTGGTGCTGGCTTTGTCCCCCAAAACTTGGATTTATCCATCGTGGATCAAGTGGAAAGCGTCACCAACGAAGAAGCAATTGAGTATGCCCGTCGTCTGTCTCGGGAAGAAGGGATTATTGCTGGTATTTCCTGTGGGGCGGCGGCGGCTGTGGCGGTACGTCTGGCAAAACAACCGGAACACGCGGGCAAAACTATTGTTGTAATTCTGCCTGACTCGGGTGAGCGTTATCTCAGCACGGTTTTATTTGATGGCATTTTCAATGAAAAAGGATTGGCTTTGGTATGACCCACTCCACCTCTGATGGCTTAATTGCCAAAAGCAGTACCGCAGACTGGGGCCTGGAAGATGTTGTGGCAGCCCTGAGCCAATCCCCCACGGATCAGCCCCTCACTACAGCCTCTCGGAACACTTCTATCCCTTACCCTCACGGGAACGACTGACAACCATTGTCCATAGTCTGCGGGCGGCCCTATTCCCCCGGCACTTTGGCGATCCTGAACTGTCCGATGAAACCACCCACTACTTTGTCGGCAATACCCTGGATAAAACCCTCAATTTTTTGAAAGTCCAGATTCAACGAGAACTCTGGCTCCAACAGCAGTATCGAGATGATCTTAACTATACCGAAGCCACGATTAACCATCTGTCTGTTGAACTGACGCGCCAATTTGCCAAAACCTTACCTGGGATTAAATTTATCCTCGATTCCGATGTTAATGCAGCCTATTTAGGGGATCCAGCAGCCCAATCTACTAGTGAGGTGCTGTTCTGTTATCCCGGTATTGCAGCGATCACTTTCCATCGCCTAGCCCATGCCCTCTACCGACTGGAATTACCTCTGTTAGCCCGGATTATTGCCGAGGTGAGCCATTCCGAAACGGGAATTGATATTCACCCTGGAGCCACCATTGGCCGGAGTTTTTTTATTGATCACGGTACGGGGGTTGTGATTGGTGAAACCTGTGTGATTGGGGATCGGGTGCGGATTTACCAGGCCGTGACCCTAGGGGCAAAAAGTTTTCCCAGGGATGAAACCGGGGCATTGATTAAGGGCCAGGCCCGACATCCAGTGATTGAAGATGATGTCGTCATTTATTCGGGAGCCACGGTTTTAGGCCGAATCACCATTGGCAAAGGCTCCACCATTGGCGGGAATGTCTGGCTAACGAAAGATGTGCCTCCCGGTAGCTTCATTTCCCAGGCCCGAATCCGCTCCGATAGCTTTGAAAACGGCGGTGGCATATAGACCTGTAAATACGTCAGGTTTTTGTATTTATTACTCTGATCTTGAATTTGGCTTAAAATTAATTTCAGATCAATCGAACTTTCACTGAGGAAATTTCATGACTTTTAGCGCATCTGATGCACCCCAATTAGCGTTGGGGGATGTTGCGGCACGCCAGTTAGCCAATGCCACTAAAACTATTCCCCAACTGGAAACGATTTCCCCGCGGTGGTTAGTCCGACTTCTCCATTGGTTACCCGTAGAAGCAGGAATCTATCGAGTCAACCAAGTCCGGGATGCCTCGGAAATTGAGGTAGCCTGCTCTAGTCGCGATGAGGCCGATGTACCCGAAACCTTTGTCGATTACATCGAGAACCCAAGGGAGTACTTTCTCAGTGCCGTTAATGCCGTGGTGGATGTTCATACCCGGATTTCTGACCTTTACAGCAGCCCCCATAACCAAATTCGTGAGCAACTGCGCTTGACGATTGAGATCATGAAAGAGCGGCAAGAAAATGAACTGATCAACAATCCTGAATATGGCCTGCTCAACAACGTAGCTCCCAGCCAAATCGTTCAGCCCCGCGGAGCCGCCCCCACTCCCGATGATTTAGATGAACTGCTGACCAAAGTCTGGAAAGAACCCGGCTTTTTCTTGGCCCATCCCCAAACCATTGCTGCTTTTGGCCGGGAATGTACGCGTCGGGGTGTGCCGCCTGCAACTATTTCCTTGTTTGGAACGCCGTTTATTACCTGGCGGGGTGTCCCCTTAATTCCCTCCGATAAAGTGGCCGTAGTCAAAGGCAAGTCGAAGATTATCCTGTTGCGGGTTGGTGAAAGTCGCCAAGGGGTTGTTGGTTTGTATCAACCGAATTTACCCGGTGAACAAGGGATGGGCCTCTCGGTGCGGTTTATGGGGATCAATCGCAAAGCCCTGGCCAGCTATTTGGTTTCCCTCTATTGCTCTTTGGCTGTCTTGACCGATGATGCCTTGGCAGTGTTAGACAACGTGGATGTGACCCAGTACCATACCTACCGCTATGAGTAATCCCAGTTCGTTTCCCAGTATCCAGGCCCTGGCTAGTGCCGCCCAACCGGCTTTTAGTTCTAGTCAACTCACCTCAAATTCTTTGCCTGATCCCCTATTTAATGAGGCGGCCTTAGAACAGTTGGTCAATGCGGTAGTGCAGGATCTAAATCAGGTGTTAGCGGTTTCGCTGCAAGAGACTCCCACTCCGGATGCTGTTCCGGGTATTTCCAATCCCGCAGTCCCAGGCCTGCCAAGTCCATCCACGACATTACCCACACCGGCTTCGATTTCGGAAGTTCCTAATCCCAGTGGTGTGCGGCCGAGTGCCGGAGTGGTTCCAGGCCTGGTTAATCCAGCGGGGTCAACTCTGAGTTCCGGAACAATTCCAGTGGCTTCAAAAAATCCCACGGGCGAAATTCCTAGTGCTGGTTCAGTGCCAGGGTTAACGAATCCTACGGGGGCAATTCTCAGTTCAGCGGCGGTTCCCGGTGTTCCCAATCCCAGCAGTGCAATTCCCACGCCCTCGACTAACCTACCCACGGGGGGACTGATTGCACCAGAGTTGATTCCCGCGATTCCCAATTCACCTGTGGACGCACCCACCCCAGACTCGTTGCCCAGTATTGCTAATCCAGTGGAGGCAATTCTAGGCGTTCCCAATCCATCGGGTTCAATTCCGAGTTCAACTGTAGGGCTAAATATTCCAAGTTCGCCGGGGCCTGGGATTGCGGAGTTAACGCCCCCAGTCTTTCACCCCGATTTACAGACTCTCCCGGTTGCTGGTATTTCCCATGGCCTGGAGCCGATTTCCAGTGTGCCGCCTATCCCCACTACCCCATCCCCGCCCCAAATTCCCCAGGCCCCGCCCACTTCTTTTGAAACCGGGTTTGCCTTTATTGATGAGCAGCAACATTTAGTCCCATTGACCCAAGCGTTCAATCCCCAATACTTGCAAGCCCATCCCGGCCATGATTTTCCGTTGACAGTGCCGCAACTGGTGGGGCCACGGGTCGGTTCAAGTGTTGGTTTTGATCTCCATGCTGTCCGGCAAGATTTCCCAATTCTCCAAGAGAAAGTTCACGGTCGGCCCTTAATTTGGTTTGACAATGCTGCCACCACCCATAAACCCAAAGCGGTGATTGATCGCCTGACCTACTACTACGAGCATGAAAACTCCAATGTCCACCGGGCTGCCCACGAATTAGCGGCGCGCTCCACTGATGCCTACGAAAAATCACGGGAACAGGTACGGCGGTTTCTCAATGCCTCGTCCACGAATGAGATTGTCTTTGTTCGGGGGACGACCGAAGCGATTAACCTCGTGGCCAAAAGTTGGGGTTCCCAAAATGTCCAGCAAGGCGATGAAATTGTTCTTACCCATCTGGAGCACCATGCCAATATTGTTCCCTGGCAACAACTCTGTGCCGAAAAAGGGGCGCGCTTGCGGGTCGTTCCGGTGGATGATCATGGGCAAGTTCGGCTGGATGAGTATCAAAAACTCCTGAGTGACCGGACAAAAATCGTGGCGTTTACCCATGTTTCCAATGCCTTAGGTACTGTCACCCCGGCTGCGGAAATGATCGCCCTCGCCCACCGTTATGGGGCCAAAGTTCTCTTGGATGGGGCGCAATCGGTTTCCCACATGGCCATTGATGTCCAGGCCTTGGATTGTGATTGGTTTGTCTTTTCTGGTCACAAAGTCTTTGGGCCGACGGGGATTGGCGTGGTCTATGGCAAAGAAGATTTGCTCAATGCCACACTACCCTGGCAGACCGGCGGCAACATGATCGTGGATGTCACCTTTGAGAAAACTGTCTATCAACCGGCTCCGGCCCGTTTTGAAGCGGGGACTGGGAATATTGCCGATGCGGTGGGCCTGGGGGCCGCCTTGGAATATGTCCAAAAGATTGGCCTGGAGTCCATTTGCCGTTATGAGCATGAGCTTTTGGTTTATGGGACGGCTCTGTTGCAAGAAATTCCTGGCCTGCGCTTGATTGGGACGGCTCCGGAAAAAGCGGCGGTGTTGTCTTTTGTCTTAGAGGGCCACAGTCCGGAAGCAGTGGGTACTGCCTTGAATCAAGAGGGAATCGCGGTGCGGGCCGGTCATCATTGCGCTCAACCGATTTTGCGGCGCTTTGGCCTGGAAGCCACGGTGCGTCCCTCTCTTGCTTTCTACAACACCCACGGGGAACTGGAAGCCCTCACTGCTGCCTTAAGACGGATTCAAGCTGGGGTGGCGGCTAAGTAGTGATTTAAAAATTGCTGGAGTTGGGGCTGTTGTAGGCTAATGCCAAGTTCTTGGGCTTTTTGGAACACCTCATTATGGCCAAGATTTTCTTCAATTGCTAAGGCTATTAAGGCCACGACACCAGCCCTCGCTCCAGCCGCACAGTGAATCAAGATGGGTTTCGGTAATGTTTGGATTGCGCCTAAAACCGCTTCAATGGCCTGAGGGTCTGCTTTGGTTGGACTCAGAGGAAGATGGCGATACTCCAGGCCTGCTTCAGCCACCAACGCATCTTCATTTACTAAAAAGCCTTTCTCTAAGGGAGAACGCAAATTAATTACCGATTGATAGCCCTGAGCCATCAAACCTTGAAAATCCAAAGCATGGAGTTGATCAGCCGCTGCGTAGTTTTGAGCAATTTTCTTAATCGAAGTCATAAATACCCCTAAAAGACGATCGATAAACTGTACTATTTAATCTTATCGCAGGCCTGGTCACGTTTGACTGGTTCAAGCCGAGGTGGTTAGGAAGTTATGGCTTAAAAATAACTTGAGGTGGGGCTGTTCCAGGCTAATTCCCAGTTCTTCGGCTTTTTGCACGATTTCGTCATGGCTGAGACCCTCTTGAATCCCCAAGGCAATCAAGGCTAAAGCACTACCCCTGGCTCCAGCACCGCAGTGAAAGACAATCGGTTTGGGTAACTTTTGGACCTCAGCTAGAATAGCCTCAATTCCCCGATCCTCTGCAATTTCTGAATTGAGGGAAAGATGCCGATACTCCAGGCCAACTTCAGCCACCAGATCAGCCTCATTCTCTAAAAAACCGTTTTCTCCAACAGAGCGGAGGTTGATCACAGACTGATACCCCTGCTCCACCAGCTTTTGAAAATCCGTAGCATTGGGTTGGTCGGCCCCAGCGTAGTCTTGATTAATTTTCTTGATCGAAATCATAAATACTCCTAAAAGACGATCGATAAACCGTACTATTTGATCTTACAACAAGGCCTGATCCCCTTTGATCGGTTCAAGCCGAAGTGGTTGTGAAGTTATGACTTAAAAATGACTTGAGATAGGGTTGCTCTAGGTTAGTTCCCAGTGCTTGGTTTTTTGGCGCAATCTTCTTATATAGCGTTACGTAGACTGTTCTGAGAGAGTAGAAATCTTAAAGACTGCCCATAAATAATTTTTCTGACTTATCCTTGTCTACCCTAAATGAGTAGCGCTATAGCGGTTCAAATCAGCGGCGATAATAGTCTTAAATTCAGCATTAGTGGTGCTCGACCGTCTGCCGCATTTAATTGGAATAGTTTGACTTCATTTTTGTCTGACATATGGTAGCAAGTGCATCATGTAATCCCGTTTTCCAATTGGCACACCAGCCATACGAAGAATGTTGTAAGCCGTAACCATATGAAAGTAGAAGTTGGGAATCAAAAAATCATTCACATAGGCACTACCAGATAATTCGGCATAGAGTCCCTGCCCCAAGTCAATATGTGTAACCTCATCTAGCTTTTCGTCTTCAACGCTCAAGTCCGCTAGGAGCTTTTTGGTATTTGATATGTGTGCAGATGCTTGCTGAAGAGATAGAACATCTGGATCTAGATTATCCATCGGTTTACCGTCACACCACAGAGCAAAGTTGCGGGGCTGATTGCAGGTGAACACAATCTGTGTGCCAAAGGGAAGCATATCTGCCGTAATGCGTGTTTGTAGGAAAGAGTCGTTGTCACCAAAATGGGACTGAGCTGACATCAAGAGGTAATCAAGAGTCGCTAATCGGCTTTGGAAAAGGTTTTGGAGAGAAGCTATACTCTGACTTTGCATTTTGTAATCCCTCAAGACCCTCTTCATGAAGCATAGCGTTATCTGCGACAGCTTGCCGCCTGACAGTTGCATTGAGCGGTATAAACTAAGTTTTGATTTCATCAAAGCATTGTATATTAGTCTGTTTTTATTGGCGAGAATGATTAATGATTGTCAGCTTATCTAGAAAATAGCTATTCATTCAGCGTGGATTTAAGTCAGAACTTGTACGACAACAAATAAGTGCTTACTTGATCTCAAAAATCATTTCTGTTTGCTATATATGTCGAGAGTCTTGATATTTTTTGTGACTACAAACCTATCTCCCACTCACCCATTCCTACGCCAATTTGAGGGAAGAAATCGGTAGAGCTTGGCTAAGAAAAAATCCAGTTCTGTCAGCTTCATTGGCCAAATCATTAACCCAAACACAACTACTCCCGCCAGGCCAGCCACTGCTAGCTGCATCAACTGGTTCACTAACCCCTCAGTTCCCATAACTCCCTTCAACCCTTGCAATGCTCCCCAACAGGCTCCACCACTAGCCACACTGGCCAACGCCACCCCCCCCAAGGGACAAAGCAAATCTCGCCAAGGTAAGCCCCCCAGTCGCCGTTGCAATATCCACAGTAACGCCAGAAATGAGAGCAGATTTACCCCTACGGTAGCCATAGCCAGGCCGGGTGCGCCAAAGGAGCGAGTAAAGAAGAAGTTAAAACCAAAATTAAAAGCGAGGCCCCAGAGGGTAATTTTGAGGGGCGTATTACCATCTCCCAGGCCATAAAACACCCGGACTAGAACATCTCGGGCCAAATAGGCAAACATCCCCACCGCATACACCAGCAACAGGGCAGCAACCAAACGGGAGGCGGCAAAGTCAAAGGCATACCGTTCATAAATAACCCGCACCGTGGGCAATGCTAAGGCCGCCATCCAGGCCCCCACTGGCATCATACTTAGGGCTGTTAAGACTAAGCTTTGGCGAATGCGTTGTTTCAGTTCCGGCCAATCAGGAGGAGCTGCCAACCGGGAGAAAATGGGCATATAGGGAACTAAAATTACATTGGACAAAATTCCTAAGGGCGTGAGAAACAATAATTGGGCATATCCCAAGGCTGAGGCGGCCCCGGTCGGTAACTGTGAGGCAAAAAAGAGACTGATATAGACGCTGATCAATAACATCCCCGATGAGAGGGTTGCTGGCACCATTAACCGCCCCAATTCCCTCACTTCTGGTTGATTAAAGTCGAACCGCAGTCGGAGTCGTCCCATTCCCGCTTGCCACTGGGCCGGAATTTGGACAAACCATTGCAACAGCCCCCCGGCCAACGTCCCCCAGGCCAAGACCGCTGGCCCGTAAATATGGCTAAAGAACCAAATGCCAATGATCACTGTGACGCTGGACAGTAAGGGGCTTACGGAAGGCAACCAATACTGATCTGCGGCATTGAGAGTCCCAAAACCAATCCCAATCAACCCCGATAAGACCGCCAAGGGAGCCATGATTTGGAACTGCTCAGTGGCTATGGCCTGAATGTCTGGGGAAGCACCGGGAGCAATGATCTGAATCAGGGGCCTGGCAAATAGGATCAATAGTCCTGTCAAAATTAATAAGAGTCCACCCACTAAGGTTGTGACTGTTTCTACCAAGGGAGCCGCTTTTTCCTTGGGATGCTTGAGGACAACGCTAATAATCGAACTGTGAAACGGGCCGTTGATCCCACCTAGAAGGACAAATAAAAATCCCGGAATTACATAGGCGTAGTTATAGGCATCCACCGCGGCCCCAACTCCAAATTCAGCGGCAATGGCCTGTTGACGAACTAAACCAGCCAGCTTACTAATCAGGGTGGCGATGGCAACAATTGTGGCAATGGTCGCTAAAGACCGCACAGGTTTGGATGGATGGGTCGGAGTCGGCTGGGTTCCCAAATCCGTTGAGGTTATTCCGTCAGGATTGTCTGTTGAATTTGAGTCTTCAGGGGAGGGGGAAGGATCTGTTTTTTCCTTCATGGGGTACAGCCAAGGCCGGAGCAAAGAGCAATAAAATCATACCCCGTTGTGTTGAGTTGTCAGGTTTTGAGTGGAAGGAGGCTGAATTCCCCTCGGCCTGGCCAAAAAGTCTGTCATCAGCCTGCCTTACTCCCCGAAATAAGTTGGTCACATTTGTTACGCGTCTACGCTACAATCATAATCCACGGGCGAGTGGCGAAATTGGTAGACGCGCTAGACTCAAAATCTTGTTCCGCGAGGAGTGTCGGTTCGAGTCCGACCTCGCCCATCACAGAAGAATCTGAGACAGTCTAAAATTGTCTATAAACCAATACTGGCAAAGCATTACACCATTACCTTGTCTCACTCGGTCTCATTTTGTCTAGGGTAAGCTAGGGGTAAGTGGGAGTGAGTTTAAGGGTAATTCCCCCAACAGTGAAGGGAGCTACCCCCAATGCTGACAGAGTTGGCAATTCCTAAGGCAAAGGCTATTGAGAAAACCCAAAAGCTCTTTGATGGCGACGGGCTTTATCTGGAAGTCCCAAAGAAGGGTGGATTAACGATGGCGGCTCAAGTATCGCTACGAGGGTAAAGAGAAGCTCTTGAGTTTAGGGCTTTATCCTGCGATCACATTGGCAGATGCCAGGCAACGGCGGTATGAGGCTAAGAAACTGTGAGGCAATGGGATAAACCCACCAGCAGAGCGTAAAGCAACCCAGGAGCTAAATTTGGCCATGAGTCGGGACGGTTTGAGGTGGTAGCCAGAGAATGGTTCAGCAAGTTTCAATGGCAGTGGGCAGAGAGTCACACCCTCGCTACAGACCCAGCCAACCTCCGCCTCCTCTGTCCAGAATGCAACGCCCGCAAGGGTGTCAAATCTATCAACTAATTATGAATACAGACGATGTTACTTGAAGTGGCCCTAAAAAGTGATCATTTCATTCTGGATCAGCCTCTCTCAGAGAAATAGTCTTGTTTTCGAGTTGATTCAGAATTCCGTGTTCAGTTCGTTTTCTAGGCAACCGGATGCCGATGCCTGCCAGTCTCTATTTCACTAAGTTGCGGCCCATTTCGCCCCATTTTACTAAAACCGACTTGATCCAGAAGTAACTGACTCCTTACAGAGTCGCCGTATTTGAGTTAACGAACAGCTTGCATGACTGGAAAACCACCCAATCTTTTCGGAATATTACCCAAGATGTAGACATACCTACGACGATAGGAATTACTCAGTTTGTGGATGGATGACACTAATTTAGTCCAGTAAACGTTACTCTATCATAAAAATGAAGTTGAAATTAAAATGTCCAGGGCAGGAAATGACTTCATATTACGCCAAAATATAGCCATTAATCCCAGGCCATAATGGGGCATTATAACTTCTGTGTAGGTAACTAGAATCAGTCACATCCCCGATCAATGTAATCCGAAGTGCCGTCATCTAGTCCTTCAGTGACCCTACGAATATTGTTCCAACATACTATAACTGTTATTATCAAAAGTAACGTAAATTTATTTAAAAATAGGAATGGTCGATTGAAATTTATGTTTATGGATAAATTTATCATTATCTCATAAATAAATAGAATCCGAGTAACGATACAAAAATGACTGAAACAATGGCTATAGTAAAAAAGTAGAATGATTTCTCTCAATCAATAATCGAACTTCCTGCAATAAACTTTGCCGACTATAATTGCCTTTTTGCAGGACACTTTCAACAGAACCATATAAACGCGCTCGATCTTTATCGATCAATGTTTTGGCAGTAATCACCACAACAGGAATATCCTGCCATTGTTCATTTTGGCGTAACTGCTCGATTACCCCAAACCCATCCAATCCAGGCATCATCAAATCAAGCAGAATAAGGGCAGGGGTATATTGTCTTAAGATGTTGAGAGCAGTGATACCATTCTCTGCTACTAAGACTTCCCAGCCATCCTTTTCTAATTGTCGTTGAATTAATTCACGATTATTCTCATCATCATCCACAACCAAAATCAGGTTAGAAGTAAATCTTTCTTGATATTTCTTCAATAATTTATCCAGTTGTTCTCGTTGAATGGGCTTGACTAAAAAATCAGTAGCACCTAAGGTGATCCCCATACTTTTATCATCAACAATCGTTGCCATGATCACCGGAATTAAAGATAAATCAGGATCAGCTTTAAGCCTGGTCAAGACTCCCCACCCATCTATTTTGGGCATAATTACATCTAAGATAATCACATGGGGGTGGTGATCCTTAGCAAGCTGTAAGCCAACTTCTGGATCATCAGCGACCATCACCTTAAAGCCCTTAGGTTCAAAATAATGTCGAATCAAATCATGGATTGCTAAGTCATCATCAATTACCAAAATTGTCTTACCAGTCCAGATGGTGCTTTCAAAAGTACCTGAGTTAGATGTTTGACTGGAATTAATATTTACAAGGGTGTTAAGTATTGCTGGCAAATGAATCGTAAAGGTAGAACCGACACCATATTGACTATCAACGTTTATTGTTCCACCTAGCATTTGACAAAACTTTTTTGTAATAGATAAACCCAGGCCAGTGCCACCAAATTTACGCGTTGTCGAAGCATCGGCCTGGGTAAATGCTTGGAATAATTTTGCTTGTTGCTCAGGTGTCATGCCAATTCCCGAGTCTTTAACACTCATAACAATCCAATCCATATCACCTTCATTCATTCGATCAACAGTAAGACAAACAGTACCATTATCGGTGAACTTACTCGCGTTACTAATTAAATTAAACAAACATTGACGAATTTTAGTAACATCAGAATGCATTGACCCCAAATTGTCAGACATCTCAACCTGTAAATTGTTATGATTCTTCTCGACTAAAGGTTGAATTGTCGCGATCACCTCCTGAATCATAGGGGCCAAATCAAAATCTTCCAGAAAAAGCTCCATGCGTCCTGCTTCGATTTTAGATAAATCTAAGACATCGTTAATGAGTCCAAGTAAATGCTTTCCCGCACCTTCAATTTTTTTAAGATCATCAATTAAATCATCTGCACCAACATCCTCTGCATCATCTTGGAGCATCTCGCTATAGCCGATAATTGCATTCAAGGGCGTTCTCAGTTCGTGACTCATATTGGCCATAAAGGAACTTTTTGCTCTATTGGCCGCCTCAGCTTGCTCCATCGCTTCCTTCAGTTCATGGGTGCGTTCTTCAACCCGGAGTTCTAATTCTTCATTAGACTTTTTCAGACAGTTAAACGCATAGCGGAGTTCTTGGGCCATTTGATTAAAGACAAAAGCTAATCGCCCCAGTTCGTCTCTGCGCTTAAAATCTAAGTTAACCTCTAAATTACCAGATGCAATTGCTTCAGTTGCTTCCGTCAGCTGTAATAAAGGCACAGAAACCTGTCGCCGCATAATAGACATTAGTATCACAACAATGGAAAGTAGTAATACAATACCAATAATCAAAAAGATCGAGGTATATTGAAAGATGTCACTTTGATAAAAGTATAAAGCCTTAGGTATTGTTGTCACTAAATATTGATCAGAAGCATCAATTCTAGCAAAGATTAAATATTGATCATGATTACTATCATCTATAATCTGCTTATCAGTATTCTGGTTAATCACTAGCTTATAGAGGTCAATAAGACTTTGATCATTACTCTCTAAAATATTAAAATATTCATTCCGCTTAATAACACTTGCGTAGTCGGGATGTCGAATCAAAGTCCCATTTTTATCAAACAAAATACTTTGGGTCTGAGAGCGCGAAGAATATAACTTTGAATTTCTAAACCGTTCAGAAAATAAATCAAATCCCACCACAACTTTGGAATTAGAGTTGGTCATCACAGGTGCGGCATAAGTCACAACCCAGGCCTTGGAGTCTTGATCATAATGACCATCCAACCAAACCGTCAAACCTCGCCTCTGATTAACTCGTTCATAATCATTAAAAAATTCTTCAATATCAATCTGGTAATGAGGTAAATAAATAATGATGCCGACTTTAGGGATTTCAACATAGAGATTGGCAAAAATAGTCTGCCAGGCCGGCCCATAGTGGCTAAGAATTTTATAGTAAGCCAGTAATTGCCGTTTTTCTGAGGTTGATAAGGTCGTACCTGGCTTAATAAAAACTTGTGGAATCCAGCTTTGCCGTAAAATTTCTGGGCGATTTCGCAATGAACCATCAGGCATTTTCACAAATAGGCGGTTAAATTCCTCAGCAATATCACCGAAATGTGGAGTATTTAACTCTCGCAAAATTGCTGCCTTTAGTAGGGTTTGCTTAAATTTGGCATCCCTAAAGTTTTGTCCGTAGAGTTCAGCTTTTTGTTCCAGGTTATAAAGCTCTTGATCAAGTATTTCTCTCTTGACGTTGTAATAGGTGACAACATAGCCAACTAGGGTTGAAAAAAATATTGCTACTGCAATACCTGCACTCGTTTTGAGGAGAATGTTCCGAACAATCGAACCGGAATAGTGAGATTTATTCTTGCTCACATCATGATCTTTTTTCATCATCGTTTTCTAAACTGCCCTAGAATTCAAAGTCAATCCAATCAAAATCATATTTTATCTAGAGTATGAAAATATTTACTTTGCGGTTTGTTGCTAGTAACCTGCCCTGGCTAATAATGCTATTAAAAACTGTAATTCTAAAAAGATCAAGGTTATATTCCTAGGAAGGACTGGGGGAGCCTCGGTGATGGATGGCCAGTAAGGTAATATCATCAAATTGCTCGGCCGTATCTATATGGCTTAAGACACTTACTTTAATCATCTCTATTAAACCCGATCCAGAGTTAAATGGTTTCTGAATAATTTGATATAATTGGTCTTTGGAAAAAAACTTCCCTTCTTGATCTCTGGCTTCAGAAACGCCATCCGTATATCCGATTAAGGTTTCACCCGGTTCAATTTGGGTGTTCGCGGTTCTAAAGGTAATTTGGGGCATCATTCCCACGGCTGGGCCAGTTGCTTTCAGGTGCTCTTTGATTTTTCCATCACTTGAAATAATAATTAAAGGTTCATGGCCGCCATTGATATAGGCTAATTCACCAGTATTTAAATCCAATATGCCAAAAAATAATGTTGCAAACATACTCAAATCGCCGTGGTGAATCGCAACATAATCGTTTGTTAGGGCAATAGCTGCCAAAATCTGCTCAGGCTTTAGGATGGGTAAATCACTTAAACTATCACTGCATGGCGAGAAAGTTGCCCTATGGCCCATTTGAATCTGAAATGAAAAAATCCGAATTAAACTCCGAAATAAAGCCATGAAAAGGGCGGCCCCAACCCCTTTATCACAAACATCAGCGATGACAATTCCCACACGGTTTTCAGTTAATTCAAATAGGTCATAAAAATCTCCAGCCACCTGCCGCGCCGGCTTAAAGAATGCTGAAAACTGCCAACTTGGATGCTGCACCAGTTCCCGAGGTAAGAAATTAAGTTGCATCTGCCGCCCCATTTCCAGCTCTTTGGTCATTTTGGCGGAAAGTGATTCCACTTGCCGTAAGTAATCCTGCTCCCGATCTCGGAGTTGTTTTTTATCGAGTGTTGAAGTAATTCTGGCCCGTAGTAAAGTTGAATTTAAGGGCTTGGGTAAATAGTCCTCTGCCCCAATTTCAATACAGCGAATAACTTGATCAATTTCATCATTAGCAGAAATCATAATCACTGGGATATGCCGCAATTTTTGATCAGACTTAAGGCGACTTAGGACCTGAAATCCGTTCAGTTCTGGCATCATATAATCTAAAAGAATTAAATCATATGCCCTATGTGACAGCTTTTCTAGGGCTTGATACCCATCAACGGCTGTATCAACCTCATACCCTTGGCGTTGTAATTGTCGAGAGAACAAGACTCGATTATTTTCAACATCGTCAACAACTAATATGACTCCAAATTTCTGCTCTGAATCACTCTTTAATCTGTTGTTTTGAGGATTGTTAACTTGGACATTTTCAATATGTTTATTTTCGCCTCTAAATATGCAAAGAATATCCTCGGCTGAAGCAATCTTTATCTGAGAAATTAAATTAATGATTTTCTTGAGGTTTTTAGTTGAGCTTTCAATTTTTTCAATATCTGTCCCTGATGCCTTTAGTTGTTCTTCATGGTGAAGAATCTCACAATCTTCAAAGATATCATCAATGATTGGAACGATGTCATGGGTCAGTAAATTAATAACAGTTATAAAATCAGATTCAAAATTATTGACTAACTCTGTAGAAATCACTAGATGATTGTTGACATTCGTAAGTATCTTTTGTCCACAAATTTGAAGTGAGTTAAGCGCGTTGATAATAGTCTGATTTGATGACAAAGACTCATCACCTTCTAAATCATCCAAAATAATTTCGCTATAGCCCAAAATACCGTTAACTGGGGTGCGTAACTCATGTCTGAGCAATGACAACACCTCAGTCACCTGCTGATGAGAAGCGGAAACTGAGTCAGATTCAGATGTACTCATGACACAAAAACCATGAAAAATAAGCTAAACTCGAATCTCATTTCTTTTGTGTCAGTTCTGATGATGAAGATGTTGCTCAATTTTGCCCAGTAAACGAGGTAATTCGATGGGCTTTGTATCGTAATCATCACATCCGGCGGCTAAGGCTTTCTCCTTGTCCCCGGCCATTGCATGGGCTGTGAGAGCAATAATGGGGATATGTTGAGTTTCGGGATTGTTCTTCAGCGTTTGGGTTGCTGTCCATCCGTCAATAATCGGTAAACTAATATCCATTAAAATAATGTCTGGCTTTTCGGAAATACCCAGATTTATAGCCTGAGAACCATCTACGGCAAAAATAATTTCATAGCCCTTTTTAATCAGGCGACGAGATAACATATCTCGATTCAGTTCATTGTCTTCGACGAGTAAAATTCGAGCCATGTAAACATCTCAAAGAGAATAGTCTCTTCTCTCTTTGCTAATCATAACGGAAATGCTTGAAAAATGGACAAATTAAAAAAATACCGGATACCCGATGTTGATAGCACGCTGACCTGACTTCCATGACACAGCCCCTGAATCCGTTACTACCTATCAATTGGATTGGATTGCTTTACCCAGACTGTGCTGATTTATAAAAATCTTCATAGTTCTGCCAGCAGGACCCTTTTAACTTCTCCTTAGCTCCTTCGCTATCTTTACACTATTCCTCGATCTATCGGCTCATATCATTATTCGATTGATGCCATAGTCAAGGTTCAATAAAAGGATTTGAGGGCTGGTTGAAACATCTCGATGACTAAGTTTTAATAAGCATCTAGACGTATGCCTATTTCTGATAGGTATCAATTATAACCTAATTTTATTTTAAGAGTAAATAGTAGAGTTCACCATCGGTATTGATCAGGCCTGCCCTCGCTTTGGCAACATTTCCAGTGCCCATAAAAATATCCACCCGCCCTGGCCCCTTAATGGCACTGCCCGTATCTTGATCTAAGACAAAACGACTAACGGGCTGCCCAGAGTTATGACCTTGTGTAAGCTTAGGAGGAATTACCGTATTGATAATCGCCAAAGCACCGGGAGGCCAGAGACTTTTATCCGTGGCAATGGAACGCTCGGCGGTAACTGGGACATTGATGCTCCCCTCGGCTTGCCCTCCTTGGGTGTTCCGAAAAAATACAAAGCTTTCATTCCGAGGAATATAATTGTTCATTTCTGAGGGATTGGCCTGGAAATAAGCAATCAGTCGGGGGAGGGTCAGCTCTTCACGGGGAATCTTACCATCCTTAATTAATTCCTGACCAATGCTGGTGTAGGGAAAATTAGTTTTACCCGCATAGCCAACGGTCATTATTTGCCCATTGGTGAGTTGTAACTGGGCTGAGCCTTGCACCTGAATTAAAAAGGCCTCCAGCCGATCCTTGAGCCAGGCCAATTCTAGCCCCTTTAATTTTCCTTGGGAGCCTTGCAAGCCATCTTTTCCCTCTAATTCCAAACGTGTGGGATGAGGTTGGGGCCAAGTTTCAAAACCTACTGGACGGCCATAAATGGGATAGCGATATTCAAGGGTAGGAACCAGACTAGCAGAATAGACAGCTTCGTAATAGCCTGTAAAATGTACGGTTCCGGCCTGGTCATTCCCGACAGCTTGATAAAAAGCAAACTCTTTTTTTACAGCCGCTTGCAAGGCCTGGGGGTTTGGGCTGTGGGTAACCAATTGGCGGAATCGTCGTAAACTTTGGATGACCCGCTGCCTGAGATTGGGGCCAAGGGCTGCACCGGGCTGGTTAGGGGCCGTGTATTTTTCATAATCAGTGATTGCTTTAGGAGAATTAAGATACACCAGACTTTGATTAATAGCGGCTAATAACCGTGACCGATCATTACCAGGCCCCCATAATCTCTGATCCAAACCAGCCATGGGGTTAACTTCACTAGTCGGTATAGGGCGAAAGGGCAAGGAGAGTTCGGACAGAGCCACCATTTCCCCACTAAACCCCAGCACTATTGGAGCCACCACTGTCGCAACTATTTTAGGTAAAACAGATACCATCACCGAGATCAACTGATAGTGTAATGAGTCATTATTAATGACACTACTTGCATCTTAGTTGAGACTATGACCAGGGTGAGGTCAAGAAGGTTCCAAGTGCGGCAGAGTTGGGGCTGATCGAGACGTTACTGGAGAGCCGCATAGCCAAAGGTGGCGTTAAACTTCCGACACCAAATCCCCACAGATTTGTAGTTTGCCAAGTTCACATTTTCAGGAATGGTATAGCTTTGGGCCCCTTGGAACTTTTGGAGGGGAGCCAGCACAACATAATCCCCAGACTTGAGGGAAAAGGGAGCTTTAGCACCAGCGATTGGATTTTTAGACTTGTGCAAAATCACCACCAAATCTGGCCCCATAGATGAGGTGTTAAACGCCTGGTCTAATTGGAGAACCTTTTTGCCGCCTTGATTGACAATTTTGGCCATGCCTTTGGTCGGTTTCTCCCCAGCCACAAATTGACCGGAACTGACCACTGTGCTGGCCTGGGCAAGGAGTTGGTTTGGATTGGTCGGAGATAAAAACTCAGGGCTGGCGAAACTGGCATGAATACCCCCCACGAGTCCCAGGCCCGCCGCAGCTAAACCGACCATTACAGAGCGAACCGAAGACTTGAATCGTTTTGCAGGCTGAATTCTCATAACTGCTCCTAGTGATCGAAAACTTGATTTGTCTTTAGATCATGGGTTGTCGGCCTGATAATCACCTGAACGAAATCTGAGAAAATGCTGAGAGTTAACTGGAAAGTTCTGACTACGCCTTTGTTCAGGGCTGTGGGGCAACTTTACATTGTTAAATGTCTAGGTATTCTGGGTTTTGAGCAGAGTTTATTTTTTAAATCGGTTCATGAATGCTGTCACCCGTTGTCCCAAAGATAGGCCTGGTGCTGTGGCCTGGGAAACTATTGAATTTACGAAGGGAGGTTCTCCGGTAATGGCAGTAATTTCCACCAGGGTTAAATCTCCTCCGGTTCTCGCCAGGCGGCCCGTGCGTTGAGTCGTCACAGCATCTTTGACTTGCTGATGGGCATCCCCAGACACTAGCAGGCTTGTCCCAGCGTTTTTATTCGCAGCTTCAATCAAGGTGGCGACGTTGACGGCTTCCCCAAAAGGGCTGACAAGTTCTGGACGGGTTGGATCCACAGGGACTAGAACCACAGGCCCAAAATGGACACCGATCGTAAGTTGCAAGGGTTGGTAGGACAGGGTCTGGAGAAAATGGTTTAGTTCACCCATCGCCGTTTGCATTTCTAAAGCTGCCCAAATGGCCTGGCGAGCCGAATTCTCACGTTCCTCTACGCCAAAGGTGGCAATCGCTCTATTCCCCAGAAAGTTGTTGAGCGTGCCCCCAAACTTGCTAACGACCTGATGGAGGCGATTAAAGTAGCGGCTAATGACATAAACGACATCAAAGGGAAAATTGACCTCATCAAACTCCGCCTCGCCCCGAATTCCAGCCACCAGGAGAGCCACATTTTTCTTTGCGCCAGTCCCCCGATGGGCTAATTGCTGATCCACCAGGCCAATGTCATCTCGATCTAACACCATGCGGCGAATTTCCACCTTGCCTTGGGAGACTTTGGTTTGGCAGGCCAAGCGAATATGAAAGGGAAAATCCAGCTTTTTGGCTAGGGCTAGTTCAGGCCCCGAAGGCAGTGTGCAATGCTCAATCCCATCTAAGACCATGATGCGACAGGTCGAGCAATTGGCATGGCCACCACAGACATGGGTATGGTCAATATTGGCTCGTAACAGGGCATCCAGCACCGTCTCATTGGGGTTAATTGGCACTGTTTCGCCATCGGGACGGCAATAAATTTCTGGCATAAAATTACTCCTTGATAACTCTTCCAACGGTAACATTGCCAAAAAGATTTGCATCCACATGAGGCTACTAGGCTGTGCTAACCATTGCCAGGCCTGGAGAGAGTATTGATCCCGATCTCAGGGTAAACTACTTAATGAATGCGTGGTTGGGGTCACTGGTAACGTGCAGCTACCCTTTTTTAGTTCCAACAACTTCACTGGTCTGGTCAATGACCGCTTCTGGCAAAACTTTTTCCCGGTGCCAGCCACGAACCCTCTTGATATTGGGGGCCTGGTGCCCGATTTTGAATTGCCCGTTGTCCAGCAAGGAGACCGAATTCGTTTAGCCAGTCTCTGGGTTGAGAAGCCTGTAGTGATTGCCTTTACCCGTATTTTCACCCAACATCAGTATTGCCCCTTTTGTTTGCCCCATATTAAAGACCTGAATCAACAATACGAAGCGTTCCAGGCCAAGGGAGCCGAACTATTACTGATTACCAGTACCGACATTGGCCAAAGTCAAATGGTGGTCACAGACCTGCAACTTAAAATGCCCCTCCTCAGCGACCCGGACTGCAAAACCTTCAAGAAATATCAAACCGGCCAGGCCCTCGGCGCACCCCTCCCAGCCCAGTTCATCATCACCACCGCCGGACGACTCCATTACAAACACCTATTTTCTTTCTTTGATCACAATGCGAGTGCCTCCCGATTGCTGGCAGAGCTTGATGAACTACCGGCTTAAACAACCCACTTCGGCTAGAATGATACGATTCGTAATATTCAATCGCTAGTATTGAGATAGGCTCGCACTCAGGACACTAGATTAGGAAGCAGAAGCAGCATGACCATTTCGGAACAATTCCTGCAACGGGGCGATTTGATTGGAACTCAGGTGATTACCCGGGATTCTGGTCGGAAACTGGGTGTGATTAATCAAGTCTGGGTGGACATTGATCAGCGATCGGTGGTGGCCCTTGGGATGCGGAATACCCTCTTCACCGGGGAGCAACGCTACATCTACCTGGACAGTATTCGCCAAATTGGAGACGTGGTGCTCGTTGATACCGAAGATTCCCTCGAGCCAGTCAATGTCTTTAACTACAGCACCCTGATTGACAGTGAAGTGATTACAGAAACCGGAGAACTCTTGGGTAAAGTCCGGGGGTTTAAGTTTGAAGTCGAAACCGGCAAAGTCACAGATTTAGTCATTGCCTCCTTTGGCTTGCCTTGGATTCCCTCCCAGTTGATCAGTACCTACGAATTACCCATTGACGAAATTGTCAGCACTGGCCCAGATCGGCTGATTGTGTTTGAAGGGGCCGAAAGTCGCTTAAATCAGTTAACTGTTGGTCTTTTGGAACGGGTTGGCCTGGGTGCGCCCCCTTGGGAGCAGGAGGAAGACGAGTACATTCAACCCATGACCCCGACGAGCAATCAATTACCTGCAGGCAGTCGTACCCCCGTTTATCCCCCCGAACGTCGTTACGATGCGCCCCGCCGCCAGACCTATGAACCAGAGCCGGAGTACGAATATCGGGAACCCCGACCGGCCAAGGCCCCACAATCTTACGAAGAAGAGAATTGGGATGAAACACCACCCGCCCGGCCTTTGAGTCGCCCTAATTACCAAGCTGCCCCGGAAAGTCGCGCTTATCAAGAACCAACCATTGAATATGATGACGACCTTGAGCAGGATCCCTGGCGCAATCAAGAGGACGAACCCTATAAGGCTCCTCGGGTTAATATTCCGAGTTCTGAAAAGGTTAAACAAAAGGAAACTGAGCCTGAGTATTAACTAGCTGATATATAAAAATATTAGAGTCGTCTATCAGCCCGAACCTCAAAGGGGCCAAGAGCCACGATTTCACCAATTTACTGAGCCTTTTAAGGAGAACCTGGAAAACCTCTCAGTTGGGTGTTATGAGACGTGACTCCATCTTTTATCAACTCTTCCAACAATTTCCCACCTGCCTTTTTGACCTGCTGACCACTGCTCCCCCCCAGGCCCCGGAGTATCGGTTTGAATCTGTCACAGTCAAAGAAACGGCCTTTCAACTGGATGGAGTTTTTTTACCGCCGGAAAGTGTAGAGCTAGGCACGGTGTACTTCTGTGAGGTGCAGTTTCAAAAAGATGACCAATTTTACGAACGATTCTTTAGCGAAATTTTCATCTACCTTTATCGCTTTCGTCAGACTTTTACGAGTTGGCAAGCCGTGGTCATTTATCCTAATCGCCAAACCGAACAGCACAATACTACGCCTTACCAAGCTCTTCTCAACAGTTCCCAAATCCATCGCCTGTATTTAGATGAACTTGAACTCGGTGCAGCCCCTTCTCTACCCGGACAACTGAACCAACTCACGGTAACTCGGACTGAAGACGTAAAAGAAATAGCCCAAAATATCATCAAACAGGCCAAGCAATATCCACCCCCAACAGAACAAGCGATAATAAGCCTAACTATCACGATCATTGCCTATAAATTTACCCAGTTGAGTCGGCAGGAGGTTGAAGAGATGCTTGGATTTACCACCAGTGAACTAGAAAAAAGCCGCTTTTATCAAGAGGTAAAAGAAGAGGGATTGCAAGAAGGAGAACGGCTTTTGATTTTGCGGCAACTATCCCAGCGATTGGGTGAACTTGATCCAGGCCTGGTGACTCAAATTACAGCCTTATCTCTAGATCGCTTGGAGGAACTGGGGTTAGCAATTTTTGACTTTCAAACGGGGCAGGATCTCCAGGCCTGGTTGCAGCATGACTAAAATTGTTCGAGGATCAAGTTTATCCCCGCAGTAGCAAAGGAATCATGACCGAAGCATTCACCCGGCCCCTATTGGCAACTATTCAATCAGTTCACCAGGCCAGCCGCACGACCGGACAACTCAGCACGGAAGCAAAAAATCACGCCTTAGAAGCCATTGCCCAGGCCCTAGAAACCTTTGCCCCGGAAATCCTCGCGGCGAATCAACAAGACTGTGAACAGGCCCAGGCTGAGGGATTACCCAATGCTCTGATTGCTCGCTTAAAACTGGATGCCAATAAACTCCAAGGGGCGATTACCGGAGTCAGACAGGTGGCGGGATTAGCAGATCCGGTCGGTGAAGTTCAAATTAAACGGGAATTGGATACAGGGCTAATTTTGCAGCGGTTAACCTGTCCCTTGGGTGTATTGGGTGTCATTTTTGAGGCCAGGCCCGATGCAGTAATTCAAATTTCCTCGTTAGCTGTGAAGTCCGGCAATGGGGTAGTGCTCAAGGGCGGTAAAGAAGCCATCCACTCCTGCCAGGCCATTGTTAAAGCGATTCATCAGGGACTGGCCCAAAGTGATTATCCCGCCGCCGCCCTGGCCCTGCTGACCCAACGTAGTGAAATTCAACAGCTTTTAGAACTGGATCAATGGGTGGATTTAATTATTCCTCGCGGCTCTAATGAGTTTGTCCGTTACATTCAAGACCATACCCGGATTCCCGTACTCGGCCATGCCGATGGGATCTGTCACTTATATATTGATCAAGCTGCAGATTTAGCCCAGGCCGTGGCCATTACCGTAGATTCCAAAACTCAATATCCTGCCGCCTGTAATGCCATTGAAACCCTCTTAGTTCACGCCGAGATTGCCCCCAAATTCTTACCAATGGTTTGTGATGCCCTCCAGGCCAAGGGAGTCGAGCTACGGGGAGATGCAACCTCATGCCAATTTGTCGAGCTAGTCCCTGCCACAGCAACCGATTGGGCCACCGAATATTGTGATTTGATTGTGTCCATCAAAGTGGTGGATTCCCTGGATGCAGCCCTAGAACACATTGACACCTATGGCTCAGGACATACGGAAGCAATTGTGACTCAGGATCAGGAGACTGCCCGGAAATTTTTAGCCCAAGTCGATGCTGCTGGCGTATTTCATAATTGTTCGACTCGGTTTGCCGATGGGTTTCGCTATGGCCTGGGGGCAGAAGTGGGGATTAGTACCGCCAAATTACCACCACGGGGGCCAGTCGGGTTAGAAGGCTTAATTACCTACAAATATCAACTGGTGGGAGACGGTCACATTGTCCAAGACTACAGCGGCCCTCGTGCCAAAGCCTTTACCCATCAAGACCTGACCTAAGTCACTTCTAAATTCCAGTCAATCCCAGGCTCTATAATTGATTTGCCCATATTGATTTCCATCGCGGGCGTTGAGGTGATATGAAAGCGAGTCAGTTGCGGATTTGGTCACGGTTCATTAGCTTGGGCCTGGGAATTTTTCTATCACTCTGTTTGACTCTCCCTTTTCCCATATTTGCTCAATCACCAACCCCTAGCCCCACGTCAACACCAACCACCCATTACGTCATTCTCGATGGACAAGAACTTTTCCCAATTCGGGAGCGGATTAGTGCTTTTACCCCAGAAATCCGGACTCGCATTATTTCTCAACGCCTCAAAGAATTAGCCGAAAATGTTCAACTCGAACTCGATCAATTTCGGATTTTAGATTACCCAAATCAAGAATTTACCGATATTTTGGCGGGTGACTCGATTGTTTTCAGTGTGTTTGATGTCGATACAAAAGGCACAGGGATGAATCGGGTTGAATTGGCCCAGGCCCACTTAGACACGATCAAAGAAGCTATATTTAACTATCGAGAATCCTACAAGCCTACTTCAATCTTACTTGGTGTTCTTTTAACAATCGTTACTACCATTGTCACTGTTTTTATATTTAAGGTTTTTTATAAATTCCGGAATCCCTTACAACAAAAACTTCAATCTTGGGAGCGTGCACATCTTCCTCCCTTGCGGCTGTTTGATACTGAATTACTCAGTGTGGATCGAGTGGCAGACGGGTTAAATGAATTATTTAAGCTCTTATCCTTGTTCCTTGTCCTCATCCTTGCCTATACCTATGTTCAACTGGTCTTGGGTTACTTTCCCTGGACACGCCAAATTGCAGCCTCCTTGCTCCAAAGTATTAAAAATACGATTAGCACCCTTTGGCAGGACTTTGTGAATTATGTGCCCAATCTGATTTTTGTCGGGTTTATTATTCTTCTGACACTCTATACTTTACGTTTCGTTCGATTTATTTTTACGGAAATTGATCGGGGTGATATTTCCTTCCCTGGTTTCTATCAAGAATGGAGTAAACCAACCTACAATATCGTTCGCGCCTTGGTTTTTGCCTTTGCAGCGATTATTGCTTTTCCCTATTTGCCAGGTTCGGGGAGTCCAGCCTTTCAAGGGGTTTCGGTGTTTTTAGGGTTACTTTTATCCCTCGGTTCCAGTGGCGCAGTTTCTAACATTGTGGGCGGGGCAATTCTCACCTATACGCGGGCATTTCGGGTGGGGGATGTCGTCAAAATTGGCGAGGCCCAGGGGCAAATTGTTGAACAAACTCTCTTAGTTACCCGGATTTATACGCCCAAGAATTTAACGATTACGATTCCCAATGCCACCGTTGTCAGCAGTCAAATTATTAACTTCAGTGCCGCCGGTCAAGATAAAACTCGCAATCCTTTAATCCTCTCCACCACGATCACCTTGGGGTATGACACGCCCTGGAAAAAAGTTTATGAAGTCATGATTGAGGCGGCCTTGGCTACAGAACATATTTTGGCAGAACCCACCCCCTTTGTTTGGCAAACCAGCTTAAATGATTTTCACGTGAGCTATGAAATTAATGCCTACACCGATAAGCCGGAACGAATGCCCTGGATTTTGGCAGAACTCCATCAAAACCTCCAAGACTATTGCAACCAGGCCGGGATTGAGATTATGTCACCTAACTTTCATGCACTGCGCGATGGCAACCACTCCACCATTCCAGGAAACTATTTGCCGGAAGACTATCAAGCTTCGGGGTTTAAGGTCAACTCTGATCCATCAGTTAATTAGCAAGCAAATCCCTCTTAAATCTTGGGAATTTTGCTTAACATAAAACGCGGCGGAGTTAACCAAAATAACCTGCTTTGCCCGACTGGATCCCCTAGTGGTAAATGCAAACCAATCACCCCGGCTTTTTTCATCTCTAATCCCCCCCAACTACTGCCCCAAACCAATAACTCGGCCCACTGACTTAAATCTGGTTCATGACCCACTAAGGCTAAACCCATTCTGGCTTGAGAGTGCCACTGGTCTAACCACTGTAACCAATCCCCAAATCGCCCCCCCGGAGCTAAGGCCTCGTTAATCTGGACTTCATCTGCCAGGCCAGCATTGAGGAAAATATCACTGGTTTGTTTGGCTCGGACTAGGGGACTGGAGAGAATTAAATCGCAACTCACCCCTAAATCCACTAACCGCTCGGCAATCTGTTGAGTTTTCTTTTCCCCTTGATTAGTTAAGTAACGCTCAGCATCGGAGCCGGGAAAGAGTTCTCGGTCAATGGCAATCCCATGCCGAATTAGATAAAGGGGGAGTTCAGCCATAGCTGTTGTTAACACTCATCTGATGATTATTCATTGTCCCAGGCCGCTAGTCGAAACAACCCACTTTAGTGGGAGACTTTAGTTGCTACACACCTGTAACCGTTCTATTAATTCAACGATCATAGTTGAACAACGACGAGGAAGTCATACCATCACCTGTCTGACTGTTGGGTCATGAAGTATCGCTATCAGGTTTTATAGTATTACGCAGACTTTTCTGAGAGAGTAGAAATCTTGAAAAGACTGACTGTAGAGCATTTCCTGCATTATTTTTATCCAGTTCTAAATCAGTAACGCTATCAAAGGAGAGATACAGAAACGATGTCGGCAACTGATCCTCCAAGTTGGTGATGCGGAGGATATCAAAATCTTGCAGGGAGTGGTGAGCAAGGATCACATCCATATGCATATTGAGTACCCTCCATCCCAGTCAATCCGTGAAATTGTTAGACGGATCAGGGGACGCACCTCTCGCTGTCACCAAGAGCGGGCAACTCCAGTTAGTTGACAGTCCTAGCGGTGTTGATGTCATGGATAATGCCGTTGACGAAATTATCGAATTAGTGTTGGCCAAAGGTGGAAATGTTATCTTGGCTGAAGATGGTGTCCTTTCCCTCTATCAATCCATTGCCTTGATCTTACAGTTCTAAAATTCTCAAGAAAAAAGGGCTCCACTAAATATCTGGTGAAGCCCTCCAACTCAAATCAATACTTGACTTAAGTTAATAGATTGACGTGCCTTAGAGAGCGTTACCACGGGGGAGTACCTCTTCGGGGAAGATAAAGTTTTCATGGG
>NZ_JAVMIP010000023.1 GCF_031729055.1 Pseudocalidococcus azoricus BACA0444
AAATTATTTTACCCACTGTTGCTACTGTGCCAACTAGTCATGAAAAATGCTGTAATAGACCTAGCGACAACCATCATTGCGTATAAATTTACTCATCTGACTCGGCAGGAGGTGGAAGAGATGCTTGGATTTACAGCTAGTGAGTTGAAAAACAGTCGTTTCTATCAAGAGGTAAAAGCAGAGGGACTGCAAGAAGGACGACAAGAAGGGCGGCAACAAGGGCGACAAGAAGGGCGGCAACAAGGAGAGCAACTTTTGGTTTTGCGGCTATTATCTCAACGTTTTGGCGCACTTCCCCCAGGCCTAGAGGCTGAGATTAAATCCTTATCCTTGGATCGCTTAGAGGAATTAGCTCTGGGGATTTTCGAGTTTAACACGGTGAAAGATGTTGAGGCCTGGTTACACCGTCACTGAGTTTTGAGGCTGATTATTGACTCTAACAGCTTGAGTTTTTGATCAGGCTAAAATAACTAATCCTGTAACTTAATCCCGATGACTTGAGTATGTTGTCCCCTGGCCTGGGTTACACCTATCGTGCGTTGGGAGGCCTCAATCATCGGGCGGCGCAAACTGACGACAATAAATTGGGCCGTTAAGCTCTGCTGTTTAATCATGTTTGAGAGGCGTTCGACATTGGCTCCATCTAGAAACATATCTACTTCATCAAAGGCATAAAAGGGCGAGGGGCGATAGCGTTGCAGGGCAAAGATAAAACTGAGGGCGGTTAAGGATTTTTCTCCTCCAGACATAGATGCCAGCCTTTGGACGGGTTTCCCTTTGGGATGGGCAACTAAATTCAGGCCACCAGCAAACGGGTCTTGGGCGTTTTCTAACTGTAGATAACCATCTCCATCCGAGAGCGTGGCGAAAATGGCCTGGAAGTTAGTATTAACGGCATCAAATGCTTCTTGGAAAGCCTGGTGGCGGAGGGTGGTAAAGTTTTCAATTCGTAGGAGGACTTCGGTGCGTTCAGAATCTAAAACGGCTAATTTTTGACTCAGTTCATCCAGCCGGGTCTGGGTATGTTCGTATTCCTCAATCGCCCGCATATTGACTGGCTCCATCGCCCGTAAGCGTTTTTCCAGGTTTAAAATTTGCTCTTGCAGTTGGGGCAGGGTTAAATCGGCCGGGATTTCAGGTAGTTCCGGGGGCAAGTTAGGCGGAGTTTGTTCGGTGAGAGTCTTGAGTTCAGCAGCTTTTTGGGCCTGGGTTTCGCTGAGATTTTGTAGTTGCCATTGAGTGGTTTGTTGTTGCGTCTGGGCCTGGCGGAGTTGATATTCCTGTTGATCTCGCTGTTGTTTAATTTCCCCCATCTGGGTTTCCAGGCCCCGAATCTGTTGTTCTAAATCACTCACTTGAGCCAAACCTCGACTAATTTCAGTTTCAAACTGGGTCGCTTGGTGCAGGGCCTGGGTTTGTTGTTGTTGGAGGGTGGCAATGCGGGCTTGATGCTGTTGAATTTGGGTTTCTTGGCGTTGATAGTGATAAATTAAATCCTGCTTTTGCCGCTCCAGGCCCCGTAAGGTTGCATCTAGAGTTTGCCAGGCCCGTTCTTTTTGTTGGACTTGGTCTTGCAGAGTTTGCCATTCATTGTGGGTTTGGGATTCTTCCAGCTTTGCTAAAGTTTCTCGGAGTTGGGTTAAACGACCTTCTTGTTGCGGTAAATCGGTCGTAAGTTGTTGATATTTGGCTAAGGTGGCGGTAAGTTCGGTTTGATTTTGACTCAGTTGAGTTTGAATCTGCTGTTGTTGCCGGGTCAGGGCCTGGGCGGAGGTTTTCAGTTGATTTTGTTGTTGATCTAAATCTCGCAGTTGTTCCCGTTTTTCCGTTAGGTCTTGGGTTGCTTGTTGTAATTTTACCTGTTGACTACTGAGATCTGTTTCAAGGCGACTGAGAAGGCGATCTATTTCGGCTAGACGATGCCGTAACTCCCGGACTTCATTGGATTCCTGGGCCTCACTCTTGCCAAAATGCAAGCTGGACTGTTGCCGACTGCCCCCGGACATGGCCCCACTGGTTTCTAAGAGTTCGCCATCCAAGGTGACAATTCGATGTTGGCCAATATATCTACGGGCGGAACTTAAATCCTCAAACACCAAGGTCTGACCAAACACATAGGCGAAAATTGGTAAGAGGCGGCGTTCAAACTCAATTAGATTCAAAGCATAATCCACCAGGCCAGGTAAGTTCAAATTGGGTAGATTCCGTGGGGATTGCATTTTAGTCAGGGGTAAAAAAGTCGCCCGCCCGCCCCGTTCCCGTTTGAGAATTTCAATCCCCGCCGCGGCCACCGCATCATCTTCAACGACAATTTGCCCTAACCGTCCCCCGGCCGCAATTTCTAAAGCCAGTTGATAGGCCGTTTCCACCCGACCCAGTTGTGCTACCGTCCCAATAACTCCGGGGAGTTGTGCTTGCAGAATTAAGCGGGTGGCCTGGGTACCTTGGGTTTCTTGGATCGCCAGTTGTTGGGCTTCGAGTTTGTCCAGTTGTCGTTGCTTTTCCCGTTGTTCCCGTTGCAGTCGCTCCCGAGTTTGTTGATTCAGTTGCAGTTGTTCTTGAGTTTGGGCAATCTGTTGGGCCAGGCGTTGAATTTCTGTTTGTTCCGGGGCAAGTAGGGTTTCGGCGGTGGCCATTTCATCTTGGACAATCGCCAACTCTGATTCAATTTCTGCTAAGGCCTGGGTTTGTTCGGAAATTTGCCGTTCCAGTTGGCTCTGGCGTTCTTGGAGGCGGGATTGTTCGAGGCGTTGGGGTTCTAGGATTGTTGCCAGTTGATTAATTTCGGTGCGAAGTTGGGTGTGCTCTTGCATCCAGGCCTGGGCGGCGGCATTCAAATCTTTGGCTTGGTTCCGACTGGCTTCTAATTCTTGCAAGGCAATTTGACAAGCTTTCTGTTGGGGTTGAATTTGTTCGGCTTCTAACTGTTTTTGCTGTTTTTTCAGCGTTTCTAATTGCGTTTGTTCCGTTTGTAAGTTAATTTGTAAATTGCGTAATTCCTCGGCCTGATGGAGTTGGGTTTGCTTGAGTTCCGTTTGCTGCCGTGACAGTTGCCGTTGTTCTGCTTGTTTTTGGGCCAGTTGGGTTTGGAGTTTAATTAATTCATCTTCCCCGAGAGCTTTAACTTGGCGATTTAGGGTTTCTAGGTTTTTTGTATCCGTATTAATTTGAGTTGTTAATTGGGTTAATTGGCTTTGTAACTGGGCCTGGGATTTTTCCCCCACTTGAATTTGGGTTTGCAATTGTTTGATTTGTTGTTGAACCGTCTGCCAGGCCAGGACCCGACTCCATTCCTGCTTGGTTTCTAACTCCTGGCGGAGGACTTTATATTTTTCTGCTTGCACCCGATCCCGTTGTAATCTATCCCGCTGTTGAATTAACTCCTGCTCCACAATCCGAAACCGTTCTTCCCGTTCTTTAACGGTGTCTAACTTCTCGCGGGCCTGGTTAATTTTCCGGTCAAAATCGGCCACTCCCGCCAACTCATCAATGATTTCTCGCCGCTGCTTACTATTCATCGAAATAATACCCGTCACATCCCCTTGGAGCACCACGTTATAGCCCTGAGGATAAATCCGTAATTGTTGGAGTTGGTTGTGGAGTTCGTTCAGGGTACAGGCCTGGTCATTGAGTAAATAGGTCGAGGTATAGGTTCCCTGTTTTGTAACGCGTAATTTTCGGGTGACTTGCCATTCCAGAATTTGCGGGGATTCAGTGGGTTCTGTGGGTTGTACCGGACTATCTGCGGTCGAGAGCGTGGCCTGGGGGATTTCGTGGGGTTCGAGGGCAAAGGTAACAACAACTCGGGTTTCTACAACACTATGGCCGCGCCGGGTTTGACTGTGATTCACCAGATCCGGCAACCGTTCAGCCCGCATTCCCTTAGATCCAGACAGGCCGAGGGCAAACAACAGGGCATCTAATAAATTTGACTTTCCCGAACCATTGGGGCCAGAAACCACCGTAAAACCAGGCAGTAAAGGGATTGCCGTTGTCCCCCCAAAGGATTTGAAATTAGTCAGTTCCAGTTGCTTGACGTACACGGCTATCTATGGGTTCTCAACTCAGATTATGGATACTCTAGCATTGACATCCCCAGCCTTAGACCGCGACCACAAAATCCACTGTCATAGGGGAGAAAAACCTCAATTCAATATCTCAACCCAAGTGCCCCTAAAGGTATATCACCACAGCTCACTTGCCCATCACTGACCGTTGGGGATTACCCCCAGGCCTGGAGCTGCACCCCTGTTGATTGGGTATGGAAGCCCCTAAATCACCGTATTGTCAGGGATTACCGCATTTTTAAGAACTACTACGATTCCACTGCGAATATAAAACCCCACTTCTTCTCGATTGGACTCTTCAACCCGGTCTTTATTGATAATTTTCACATTCCGGCCAATACAGGCGTTTTTATCCACAATGGCTCGCCGGATAATACTATTGGCCCCAATCCCAATTGGCACTTTATTTTGGTCATAGCTGACGTTTCGCTCTGATAGGGGTTGATAAAAGTCCGATCCCATAATCAAGGCATGGTCAATCACACAACCGGACTCCACCCGCGAGCGTACCCCTAAAACCGAGTGATGCACCTGACATTCTTTGAGGATGCAGCCCTCACTGATGATGGATTCAGTAATGTTGCAGGAGAGGAGTTTCGAGGGGGGTAAATAACGAGGCCGAGTGTAGATCGGGGCGTTTTCGTCATAGAAACTAAACGGGGGCTGGGGCTGGCGAGTCAGGGCCAAATTAGCATCATAGAAGGATTCAATGGTTCCAATATCTTCCCAGTAACCATCAAAGAGATAGGTTTGCACATTCCGATGCCGGGCCGCTGCTGGAATAATTTCTTTGCCAAAGTCTGTAGCATCGGGCATTTCTTTGAGGACATCAACTAAGACCTGCCGATTAAAGACATAGATCCCCATGGAGGCCATATAGGGCTTGCGTTGGGCCACATCCGGGCTTAAGCCAAACCGGGTCGTATCCACCGCCATGGACTTTAGGACATCCCCCTTGGGTTTTTCGGTAAAATCAACCACCTGCCCAGATTCCTTAACCTTAATTAAGCCAAACCCTTGGGCCGCCTGCTCATCCACAGGTAAAACGGAAAGAGTAATATCCGCATTGGTATCAATATGGCGTTGGACAAACTGACGATAATCCATCCGATACAGATGATCCCCTGAGAGAATCAAATATTGATCCACATCCCAATCTGAGAGGAGCCACAGGTATTGGCGGACAGCATCTGCTGTGCCTTGGAACCAATTCGGATTTTCCGGAGTTTGTTGGGCCGCTAAAACTTCAACAAAACCACCCGTAAGACTGGGAAACGTATAGGTGCGGGCGATATGGCGATTTAAGGAGGCGGAATTAAACTGAGTTAGGACATAGATGCTCGTCAATTCAGAATTGATGCAATTACTGACTGGAATATCAATGAGGCGATATTTGCCGGCTAAGGGCACTGCTGGTTTGGCCCGCCGTTTTGTCAGGGGGTATAAGCGTGTCCCTGCGCCACCACCGAGAATAATCGCCAAGACTCTCTTCATTGCAGTCTCCCGTGATTTGTGTCGAGCCGATTAATGGTTTTGATTAATTCAGCCCACGTCCAGTTTAAGCTGGCCTAGGCCCCGCGCTCTAGTCTATTCACAACCCCATCCCGGATCATCTTGCTCCTGCCTCACCCGAAGTGGTTGACTTGATGGGTTTGATGGATATTGGCTCGAGTATGGATAATTTCAGGCTTCAGATTCAATAGCTGTTCTCATAGTTTTAAGCCGTAAGGGATATGCTCTGCCAATGATTTTATAAATTACTTTAGCTATGGGCGAGGCTTCCATCCAACTAAAGCCGATAAGCGTCGATAAATAAAGATTCTCATTAAGACTGACCGATAAGCTACCTCCAAAGTTAACCACAAATGCCATTGGCTTCGATAAGAGAGGATTGGATATTTACAGATACCACCGGGGTTAAATCCCCTGTCAAAGGTGTTTCATCTGCCAGCCTCAGAACTGGTATGGACAGTCAGATGTCAGCTTTTATTTATAGTATTACGCAGACTGTTCTGAGAGAGTAGAAATGCCAAAAACACTGCTCATAAAGCATTTTCTGACTTATACCCATCTCACCCTAAATGAGTAACGCTATAGTTGTCAGTGTTTGAAGCTTCATTCAGACATGGGACGATCACCAGTGAAAGTATTTTTTAAGTGAATAACTCAGGCCGGCCAGCTTGGGTCTTTTTGAGGCACAGTCAAACCAGAGGATGTTGATCACACCACTACCGACCAATGTCACCAGGCCAACAATGAACCTTATCTGTTTGATGATTGGCTATGAGTCTCGGCGATTCAGGGGATTTAAGATTTCTCCCAGGCCCTCGCCAAGTAAGGATAAACCCATCACTAACAGGGTCACGGCCAGGCCTGGAAATAAGGTTGTCCACCAAATGCCGACCGATAATCCATCCAAAGCCTGGCGTAAATCTTGCCCCCATTCTGGCACTTGCGGCGGTAAACCTAGTCCGAGAAATCCCAGGCCTGCCAGAGTTAAAATCGCATCGGCGGCATTGAGGGTAAACAACACCGGAATACTGGGCAACACATTCAGAAATAAATAACGACTCAGGATGCGGCTGGTGGTGGCTCCCATGGCCTGGGCGGCTTCAATAAAAACTTCAGTTTTGAGGCTAATAGTTTGGTTCCGCACGACCCGATAATACTGCGGAATATAGGCGACACTTAAGGCTACGGCTGCATTGACGACTCCTTTACCGACCACAAAGGCCACTGTCACGGCTAATAACAGGCCAGGGAGGGTATAAATCGTATCCATGACAAACAACAATGCCGTATCGAGTCGTCCGCCCAAATAGCCACCCACCAGGCCCAAAGGAACCCCAATTAGCAAACTAAACAGGGTGGCCACAACCACAACTTGCAAGGCAACTTGAGTGCCAAACAGCGTTCGAGAAAAAACATCATACCCCTGGCGATTTGTCCCCCACCAATGCTCACTCGAAGGTGGTTGATGGACGGGGAAATCTAAAAATTCTTGGGGGTTCGCCATCCATCCCCAGGCCTGGAACAGGGGCGCAAACAGAGCAATGAGGATATATAAAACCGTAATGACCAGGCCCAGCCGCAATAAAACCTGACTTAAATTCCAAGATTGATGTAATTTCAAAACCTAGGCCTTTTGCGCGTCGGATGTAACTGATAAATGCTTAACAAATAGTACACGATGCTCCCCTTCCCCGTCATAGTCCACATGATAAGGCACGCCATCTTCCTGAGTTTCACTGGGTTCAGTCACAAATCCCATGCGCAAATGGTAGGCAATTGAGCTTTTATTAACTGGGGCAGTAACACACTTGACGCGAAGACGACCATAGGCTTGAGCCGTCTCAAAAAACTGTCTATACAAAGCACTGCCAATACCCTTTTTTCTATAGTCTGGATGAATCCCGACGAAATGAATGTACGCCTCTTCTGAATAAGACTGTGATAAAAATCCAATGAGAAAACCGATGATTTCAGAGTCTAATTCAGCGATAAAACTTGTTTCACAAAAGTGAGTCAAAAAAAGCCTGGGCAGCATATCAGTCATGGGCCGCCCTCCCCACCATAAATCAAGGACACCAATGATCAAGCTATAGTCATTGGGGCTAGCCTGACGAATTCTGATGGAGTTCCCTTTCATTAATAAGACGTTTCAGTACTGTTTGATTGTTAGGTTTTCTCATTGGCAGTCACAGTGATCACTACATTTCCTTTCTTATGTCCTTGTTCAACATATCTATGAGCCGCAGCAGTCTGTTCCAATGGATAAGTTCGATCAATGACTGATTTGAGTTTTCCGGTTTCAATTAACTCCTTGAGAAAGATCAGGTTTTCTTGAGACTCGATAGCCATCCCCCCCACTACTTTTTTGCTGCTGGTGAGTGAAGTCCAGAGTCCGCGCAGAAGAGAGATGGGATCAAAATGCACCGCCCTGAGATAAATTCCGTTGGGTTTAAGGGAACTGAGAGAGCCAGAAAATGGACTTTTCCCCACCGTATCAAAGACAATATCGTAGGTATTTTTGCTTTGAGTAAAGTCTTCTTTCGTATAGTCAATCACTTGATCCGCACCTAGGGATTTAACTAATTCTAGATTTGCGGTACTACAGACTCCGGTCACGTTTGCCCCAAAGGCTTTCCCAAGCTGCACGGCCGCTGTCCCCAAAGCTCCCGAAGCCCCATAGATCAAAATCTTTTGCCCACTCTGGATATTTCCCTTATCTCTCAAGAAAATCAAGGAAGCGGTGGCTCCAAACGGAATTGAGGCGGCTTCGGCATCGGTCATGTTGTTCGGTTTGAGCGCAATCGCATCTGTTTCATTCATACAGAGATATTCAGCATTTGCCCCAAAAGTTGTTCCAGCACCCGCAAAAACCCGATCACCCTTTTTAAATTGCGTCACCTTTTGTCCAATCGCGGCAATCTCCCCAGCCAGATCTGACCCCAAGATCACAGTATTTTTGGGTTTTCTCAAGCCATAGAAAAAACGAACAGGGAACGGATCAGCCTTGCGGATGCGCACGTCAGCAGATGTTACGGTTGTGGCAGATATTTTGATCAAGACTTGATTTTCCCCAGGCCGAGGCGTTTCTATTTCCTTGAGCTGCATGACATCTGGTGTTCCGTATTCTGTGCAGACAATTGCTTTCATCAATCCTCCTTAAGGATCGCCTGAGTGTTGGTTGTTTTTTAAATCTAGTGAATTATAAGAATCCAACATGGCTTTAACCACCTGAGCTGCCTTTGTATCTAAGCAATTCCAATCCACTTCTCCATGATCGTCAAATAAACTCCGATCCACCGCAACTTCCCCCAGTTGAAAATCTTGAATGGTTAAGCGATCTAAAACTGGGGTATAGGATTCAAAACAAATTTGATAACACAGTTCCCACAGATTAATCGCAATCGGGCGCGTATCCGGAGTTGCCTCTTTGGGCGTGAGATAAAGCCAATAGAGAATTTGCGGTTCAGTCTCGGTATTCTCTGAATTGTCTGGGAGATTATCCGGCCACACTTCCACGGTTTCATAGCTGCTTTTCCAGGCCGACTCGGTTAATTGTTGCCGCAGTTGATCCACCAAACGAATCAGGGCCGGTTGCACCAGTTGGGCTGCTAAATACCAGGGATGGTCGGTAATAGAGTCCGCCGCCGTCATAAATGCCATCCAAAGCTAGTCCTAACAGATTACACCAGGCCTGGGGATGATTGAGCTTTAATAAAGTAAAGCGACCTAATGACTTTTAATAGAGTTTTCTGCATCCTGATTGGTCATTCTCTGGTGAAAAGCTCAAACAATAATGAACAAACTCATTCTTCTGGATGTCTGGCCAATGGGGCGGGCTGTTTAGTTGCAGTGCTAATTTTCCCGTTTTCATTTATGCCTGCTGCCTGGTTAGCCTTTGCTATGGGGCCAATGGGTTGTGCCTTGCCCAATAATTGCTCCCAAGGAGAAAAATTTCTTAAAGGGGTTGTTTCACTCGTTATTTTTGTTGGGGGCGGTTTTGGTGTGCCACTGGCAACTGGAGCTTTAGCTAATCGGGGCATAAGAACTATCCAAATGAATAATGCCGTGAATCGTGCAAAGCCCAGTGAAGACAACATATCCAAAAATCAATAACTTATGCCTGATAGGAAAATTGCCATGAGCATGATTCAAGTCCAAATTCCTGACTTATTACAGAAATGGTTGTCTGCGCTGGCCAAGCAAGATGGGATTACGATTGATCAGTTTATTGTTACGGCAATTGCGGGGAAATTATCGGCGTTGATGACCGAAAATTATCTTAAGGAACGGGCTAAACGCGGGAATCGAGAAAAGTACGGGGCAGTATTGGCCAAAGTCCCAGATGCTCAACCCACAGCCCAGGATAGATCACCAACATCTTAAGGTTTGGGTTTCCAGGTTTCCCCATAAAACGGAATGACAGTTTGCCAATCGGGGCGCTCTCCCGCAACATATCGGGCCTGGGCAAGGGCAGCAATTCCTTGGGTAACGGCAAGACTATTCGGTAGAGGAACCCGCTTGGGCTTCAGGGGAGATTGGCTGAGTAATTCCTCCCAGGCCCCGGTCGTGATTAACATATCTTCTTGCACGGTTTTGATCTCTGAACGGTTGGGATCAACCTGAAAAATTGCGCCATAAACATGATCCCGTTGGGCCGGAAAATCAATGGCTAAGGTTAATGGTTCGGTCAAGCTTTGTCCAATACTCCAGGCCCCGGCCGCTAGGGTAGAAATCCCGAATAAAGGTAACTGCAACTGTTGGGCTAAGGTTCTCGCCGTGACAACTCCTAAGCGCGTCCCCGTAAAACTACCCGGCCCCCGACAAACTGCGATAAAGTCTAGCTCCCCCCAGGCCTGGTTAGGAAAAAACTCTGCTAAACAGGAATGCAAATACACAGCCATCTCCCGGCCCAAGTCCCAACTTTGCCACTGCGGCCCCCCTTGAGTGCCAATCAGTCCCAAACCCAACTCCGGCCCGGCCGTAGATAAAATTAAGCCCTGTCCAGTTTTATTCATCAAAATTGTCAGCTTAAAACGCCGCTTTCCCAGGCCCTGCGATTCTAACTTCCATCTTCTCAGAGCTTAACAACTCCCGGATCGGCCGAGGGACAAGCTGCCTCAGATCAATATCACTTTACCTATTTATAGCTAGACAACAAGAACTCAGAAGATGGTTTCCAGTCAAAGCTTCACAGACTTCTAGAGACTGAGGATAATCTGTGTCATGCCATAGACCACAATTCAAGATTTAATAGATTTCTGGCCATCAACCGGGGAAACAACAGTTGTATGATTGGGAAAAATCACCTTAGTGAATCTTGCGGAGACTGACATGGCTACTAAAACGACCAAAACCGCTAAACCGACCTATACATTTCGCGCCAGTTGGGCAGTGTTGTTATTGATTATTAACTTTGTTGTGGCTGGCTACTATTTTGGGGTGATCAAATAATTCTCCTGACTCCCAAGATGTCTCCAGGCCAAGCAGCAGTTTTTACCCCCAAATCCATTGCTACGACACATGAAGAATAGGGGATTGGCCGGCCTGGGGATATCTAGGGCCACAGGTCTAGGGAAGGCAGTCTGATCAAAAAGTAAATCCTTGAGCACCGATCAGAGCCAGCTAATCACCTGTTTGTCAGGTATCAGTCATTATTAATCAGGTGAATTTACAGCAGGGATTTGGCCGGGTCACTTGCCCACATATAGGTTCTCTTAGCTGGGGCCTGGAAAGAGGGCTTCATCTCCAGTCGGTCTCGTCTGTTCTTGGCCGTACATTTGCTCAAACCTGTTAGCCCCCCCTCAACTATCCCCCAAGGAAGACCCTCTGCATCCCCTTAGCGGCAACGAGATTTAGCCCCCCAGGAATAGACAAAGGTTTCTATACTGGCCATGTGCATAGGATGATTTTGGATTTTGAAGCTAGCTAAACCCCATTACTCTCTCTAAACGTCTTCTGGAGGCCGTTCCATGCCCGATCCCCAGTACCCGCCCCTCCCCTCGCCCCCGCCCCGAATGCCCGCCCCACCCCCTCCTGCCCGGCCGCCAATGCCAGCAATGCCCAATCAAACCTTACCCTTACCCGCCCCACCCCCACGGATGCCCGCTGCTGCCACTCCCCAGGCCAGAGTCCAAGGCCCAGGCGCAATCCCAGCCAATGCGGCCCGGCGGATCAATGGCCCCACGATGGAGCAACTGGTGCGGGAAGCCTATGAAAATGGCTATTCAGATGTGCATTTGGGGGTCGGCGAGTCACCACGGTTTCGGGAGCGGGGCCGGATGATCACCACCAATCACCCCGTTACGGATAAGGAGATATTTAACTACTGGCTGAACGAGATTCTCACCCCGCCGCAAATTGAGCAGTTTTGGAGTCGCCTGGAATACGATGGGGCTTACCAATATGAAGGCATGGCTCGGGTGCGGATTAATGTTTTCATTGCCCTGAAAGGCCCGGCGATGGTTTTACGACTGATTCCTCTGAAAATTTTGACCATGGAACAGTTGGGGTTGCCGACGGTTTTCCAAGATCTCTGCCACTATCACAAGGGCTTGATTTTAGTCACGGGGCCGACGGGGTCTGGGAAATCCACAACGTTGGCAGCCATGGTGGACTACATCAACTCGGAAATGCCGAAGCATATTATCTCCATTGAAGACCCGATTGAGTTTGTCCACCAAAGTAAACGCTCTTTGATTCGTCAGCGGGAAGTGGGGATTCATACCCTGGAGTTTGACAATGCCCTCAAGGCCTCGTTACGGGAAGACCCCGATATTATCCTGATTGGGGAAATGCGGGATCGGGAAACGGTGAATACGGCCCTCAAGGCTGCCCAAACGGGTCACTTGGTTTTTGGCACATTGCACACCAACAGCGCCGTGAAAACCATTGAACGGATTCTTAACCTTTACAAACCTGAAGAACAGGGGCCAATGCGGATGCAGGTTGCCGAATCTTTGGTGGGGGTGATTGCTCAAGGCCTGGTGCGAACGACCGATGGAAAGCGGGCGGCGATCCATGAAATTATGATCAACACCGATGCCATCAAGGACTATATTCTGCGGGGAGACGTAGAAGAAATTGAGGCGATTATTCCCCAGTGCGCCTATGACGGGATGTGTACCTTTAATATGTGTCTTTACGATCTCTATGAAGCGGGTCGAATTGATGAGGAAACAGCCCTAGAAAATTCCCCGAAACCCAACGAAATGTCCCAAATTCTGCGGGGTCGAATCTGATCGATGGGGGGGGGGCACCAACAAACACAATCCTGGTTATTCAAGGGCGTTGCGCTATTCACCCCAGCCTTTGATCTGGTCTATGGCCTGGATGTGAGTAAGCAGGGGCGTTGGCATCACCATCTCTGCTCAGTGCTCCAAGGGCGACTAGATTTACCGGAGCCACCCCTGTTTCTCTGTCCAGCCTATACAGCTACGGTTGATTTCTGGGTGGATTTACCGACTCAACAATTATCCGTCGTTGCTGAGGCGCATCCCCTGGTTTGGTCCCAGCGATTCCTCTTGGATGTGTTGTTTGAGCATCCAGCGATGATCCAACTGCCATGGCAGCAGTTAACCAGTTCTAGCCTCAGTCATGATCTGCGTTCGATTGAGAGCTATCGGCCCCGCTTTCCACAGCTTTGGCAGCATCATAATTTAGTCCATGGCCTGGAGTCCCCTACCCCTACGGTGAGTTCACCACCAATCTTGGTTGAGAATCCCGTCAGTTATACGTTGCGTCTCTATGTATCTGGCCATTCTCTCGCTACGGCCCAAACCCTGAAAACACTCCACGGCCTCTTGCCCCAGTGTCTGGCGGCTCCCTACACCTTAAAAATTGTCGATGTGACTCGCCAACCTGAGCTAGCAGAACGGGATCAAGTCACCGCAACCCCAACCCTAGTTCGTGTCTCGCCGCCCCCTTTACGCCGCTTAGTTGGCAAGTTAGATGACTTAGCGACATTGCAATGGTTACTTGAGGATCCGCCCCCGCTCTATTAACAGTTATAGGGTTACGCAGACTGTGCTGAGAGTGTAGAACTCTTAAAAAGATTACCCATAACCCATTTTCTGACTTGTCCCCGTCTCACCTTAAAAGAGCAGTCAAAAGTTTAGCCCTAAACCCCACTAGGGGAAGCAGATTTACTGACCTGGGGAGTATATAGGTTAGGAAAACGTTTTTGGAAGCGATCAATTTTCGGGATTTCCACGGCAACAACATAGAAGTTGGTCGGATGGTGGGCGACAAAGTCTTGATGATAGTCTTCGGCTGGATAGAAGTCCTTTAAGGGCTGGACATCGGTGACAACAGGTTGATAGAACACCTTGGCTTGATTCAGTTGCTCAATGTAGGCCTGGGCAATTTTTTGCTGTTCTGCATTGGTAAAGAAAACTGCCGAGCGGTACTGGGTCCCAACATCAAAACCCTGTTGATTGAGTTGAGTTGGATCATGGGCAACCGTGAAAAATATCTTCAGTAATTCTCCATAGGAGACTTGGGAGGGGTCATAGGTGATTTGGATGGATTCAGCGTGTCCTGTTCCCCCACGGCTGACCTGTTGATAAGTGGCAGTTTCAGCACTCCCACCGGCGTAACCCGAAATAACATTGGAAACCCCCTTAACGTGCTCAAATAAAGCTTCCATCCCCCAAAAACAACCCCCGGCAAACACGGCTGTCTGCTGACTGGGCATCGCCGTAGGGGAAAGCATAGAGGCATCAATGACGGGATCGGGGACTGTGGAGCGGATGTCAGCTAGTTTAGGAGGGGAAAGGCGGACAATGACAAATCCGACTAAGACCACAGCCGTCACGGTTAAAGTCGCAATGAGTCCACGGTAGATGGGGGTCGGGAGGGAGCGAAGTTTGAGAGTTAACATAAAATTCGGCCAGGCCTAGCACTAGCAACATCATAACGATTCATCAATGGTCGAGGAGAAGCGAGGGCCTCAAAGCTCCTTTGGCTTGAGAGGAAATTTAGCACCTTGTAATTGGGCCCCATCTAAGTTGGCGCGGGAGATGTCGGCTCCAGTTAAATTGGCCTGGGTAAAGTTGACATCAATTAAGTTTGCGCCCGAGAGATTAGCTTGGTTGAGATTGGCCCCAGTAAAGTTGGCATTGACACCATTGACTAAAACCATGCGGGCATTTTGGAGTTGGGCTGCGGTTAAGTTGGCATTCACAAGGGTGGCTAAATAGAGGTTGGCTCGCTGAAGATTGGCATTTTCGAGATTGGCTGCAAAAAAGTTAACCCCTGCCAAATAGGCATTTTCGAGATTAGCCTGGCTCAGGTTAGCCCGAAATAAATTAACCCCCATCAGATTGGCCCCTTTCAGATTGGCCTGGGAAAGATCAGCACGATCCAAATTGCTATGGCGCAGGTCAGCCCCACTGAGATCACAACGGGGACATTGACGGGTGGCCAAGAGTTGGCGGACATGGGCCGGATTCTCCCCCCAGGCCGGACTGAGGCTCCCGATCAACCAAAATCCCAGGCCCAAAAAGCTTGTCCTAAGCACCCTCGGCTCCTAAAAATGGGACATCCACCACTTGCCCGATGGCAGACCCAGCCTCAACCCGTAACCCCACTCCCCCGGCTTTAGTTTTGATGTAGCCCAGGCCAAAGGCGTTTGACTGTTGATCAAGGGGCTGATCTAAAGAGGTACAACTGGTTAAAACCCCCACCTTGGTTCCTTCTAGCTGCAATGGGGTTCCCGGTTCCACATAATCCGTCAAGGCCAGGCCCCACAATTGTTGCTTTACCCCTTGGTAGGTATTCAGGCGGGCAATGGTTTCCTGGCCAATGTAGCAGCCCTTATCAAAGGAAATGATGGAGTCTAAACGAGCCTCCAAGGGATTATAGTCCTCCGTCAATTCCGCATCCACCGCCGGCCGGCCCTGTAAAATCCGCAGATGTTCCCAATCTGTTTCGGAGAGTTCCATTAATTCAGGTTGGGCCAGCTTGATTTCTGCCATGACAGGGAGACGATATTCAATGGGTAGCGTTAGGGTCAGGCCTGGGAGAGCTAAACCAGAGCCAAAACTAATCTCAACCGGACAGTCAGCAATATAGTATTGATGATGATCTCCTAGCTGTTGTAAGTCAGATAAATCCAGGCCTAGGTTCTTAAAAATTTGCTCACAGGTTGGGCCGAGGAATCGCCAGCAGGAAGTTGTTTGGGTTACGTCTTGGAGTTCAACCTGATCCCCAAAGAAAATATACTTGTCTAGCCATTTTTGTAAAGGTTCCCGCCGTTGGGGTGAAACCAAGAGCAAAATATCATCATGCCGTACCCAGGCCGTGACCAAATCTAATGTTCGGGCCGTTGAGGTCAAAATGACGGTATCACATCCCTGGCCTGGTTTGAGTAGATTCAGGTTATTGGAACTTTGATTATGGAGAAAACGCAACCGATCTGCACCGCGCAGCAAAATTCGCCCCCAATGGGAACAGTCATAGCAAGCTGGTGCTGGGGAATCGGTATTCATCAATCATTAATTACAGTAGGATTGTTGATCTCAGTCAATTACATATTGTAGGCGATGGCAGTCTTAATTAAGAACGGAATATAGGCAGTATGGCTCAATTTCAGGAAAATCAAATTTTTAGTGCTCCAAGCAGAGCTTAACGGGAAGCTTGCGGAACGATTGAAGTCAAGTCAATGGGATAAATCAGAGGATAATTAGTTACTTTATAGGATTAGCTTAGCTCCCTATGCTCCCGAACAAAACTCGATGGCAATTTGAATCGTTTATCAGTCACTTTATCCTTCATTTTTCACGGCTTAACCTGTAGGGTGTATTCCAATGCAATGAACGCTTGTGATCGAGTTTCCAGTTGATTCACTGTCGGCCCTGAAATCGGTTTCTCTGCTCCTAACCGGCGATTTAATTTTCGCAAATTTAATTGATATTGTCCAACTAACCAAAGGCCTTCACAATCCGTGCTAGGGCAGTTTCAACATTTTCCCGACTATTAAAGGCCGAAATGCGGAAATAGCCTTCACCCGCCGCCCCAAAACCAGAGCCCGGTGTCCCAACCACATGGCAGGTCGTTAACAATTTATCAAAAAACTCCCAACTCGATAGATCATTCGGGGTTTTTAGCCAGACATAGGGCGCATTTTCACCGCCATAGACCGCAAATCCTGCCAGGCTAAGTTTTTCTCGAATCAGACTGGCATTTTCCATATAGAAATTCACCAGGCCCCGTGTCTGTTCCTGTCCTTCTGGGGAATAAACCGCCTCGGCCCCCCGCTGGATGATGTAGGACACCCCATTAAATTTTGTCGCCTGCCGCCGTGACCAGAGACTCCAGAGTTGAATCTTTTCCCCAGTGGAGGCTTTAACTTCTAGGGTTTTGGGGACAACGCTAAGGGCGCAACGGGTGCCGGTAAAGCCTGCATTTTTAGAAAATGAGCGAAACTCAATGGCACAGGTGCGGGCCCCCGGAATTTCATAGATCGAGTGGGGAATGGTTGGGTCGGTGATAAATGCCTCGTAAGCCGCATCAAAAAAGATAATCGATCCATGGGAGTTCGCATAATCAACCCAGGCCTGGAGATGTTCTTTGGTGGCCACGGCCCCAGTGGGATTATTGGGAAAACAGAGATAGATTAAATCCACCTTTTGACTGGGAATTGTGGCGGTAAAGTCGTTCGCGGCGGTAATCGGTAAATAGACTAGGCCCCCATACTCCCCTTTTTCATTGGCGGCTCCCGTATGCCCGGCCATGACATTGGTATCCACATAGACGGGATAAACCGGATCTGTGACCGCAATGGTGTTGGTGTTGCCAAAAATATCGAGAATATTGCCCGTATCACATTTAGAACCATCAGAAATAAAAATCTCACTGGCATCAATATCACAGCCGCGGGCCTGGAAATCATGGGTGGCAATTTTTTCTCTTAGCCAGCCATATCCCTGTTCTGGGCCATAACCGCGAAAACTCTCCCGCTGTCCCATTTTCTCTGTAGCTTTGATGATCGCATCTCGACAGGCTTGGGGTAAGGGTTCAGTCACATCGCCAATTCCCAAACGGATGATCGGTGCATCGGGATTGGCCTGGCTAAAGGTATTGACACGGCGAGCAATTTCTGGGAACAAATAGCCAGCTTTAAGTTTGAGATAATTTTCGTTGATGGCAACCATTGAGCCTTGTTACTCTGGAAAAATTGATGTGTTTAATCAGTTTAACCTGTCATCCAGGCCTGGGGAAAACAAATCTTGGCCATTTGTTCCCGGCTAAGTTTTGTTTTCGATGTTGGTTAAAATCCAAAAAATGACTAGCAGAGTCTCAGAAAACGTCCACGAGTTATTGTCATCTTTGTCATAAGTAATGGGCAAGAAAATTGGCCAAATTGGCGAACAGGTCTTATCCCAGTGGCTAATAGCCCAGGCCTGGCAAATCCTGGCTCAAAATTGGCATTGTTCCTGGGGGGAATTGGATCTCATTGCTCAAACACCAGCGGGAGTAGTCGCATTTATTGAAGTCAAAACACGCCAGAGCCAAAGCCTTGATCAGGGTGGACTCATGGCCATTACGCCTGCCAAGCAACGTAAAATTATTCATACCGCCCAACTATTTTTAGAACAGTATCCCGACTATGCTGCCTTACCCTGTCGTTTTGATGTGGCATTAGTTCAATATCAATCCATAACAAACACTCAAAATTTTCATCTGCCATTACCCACGCCCGGCCTGGAATTCCTCGGACAACGAGGGCCCTATCGCTTTTTTCTCTTAGATTACTTAACGGATGCCTTCACCCCTTAAAATGGATGCACCCTTTCTTGTGGCTCGGATATGAATGGTCAACCCCATGCCGAATTATTAGATTTAGATCAAGTTCAAGGGATACTGAATCGTTCGCGGGCCTCTATTTATCGCTACATTAATACCGATAGCCAGTTGTTAAATTGCCCGTTTGATCCCCAACGGCTTAACCCAGAAATCCGCCGCAGTCGTCGCCAACCCTTATTATTCCATCCCAATGAAGTCGCTCGTTTTGCTAAAGACGTTCTCAAGTACAAAACCGTCAATGTGGAATTTAAGGCTGTGCCTCCAGATCAGACTCAGGAACTCTTGACGGCAATCTTGGCAGAACTCCAAGCTATTCGTCAACTATTAGAAACCCAATCCCCACCTTAAAAGATTTTTAGACCCTGATTCTGTTCTAAACCTCCCAGCAAGAGTCACCAGTTGCCCCCACAGAGAGCAAATAGACACAAATAACCTACACAAAACTGATAAGCTGTTTAGATGTTTGATTGGCCAGTTAAGTTTTCAGCCCCGATATCCTCCCCCCCAGGCCTCCTAGGCAAAATATCCATCATTTCAAAATAGTTGCCCCACCAAAACCGTAAAGACCGATGTAGTCTGCTGTCTTTTTGACGAATTTCCCGCTTTTGACTAGGGTAGGGGGGTGTGATGTGGGGATGGTGTGGCGGAGTCCCTTGCGGATGTCTAATTCTTCTCAACCGGGTGAAAATAATTCCCCGAACCTCAGGCGGCGATCCAGACTTGTGGCCTGGCGGCGGCCAATTTTTGTGGGCCTAGGGTTAACGGTAGCCACACTGGGGGGATTGGGTTGGCGGGCCTGGATTTATATCAATACTGAACTCTCGCCCCAAATTGCACATCGGGTAGCATCCATTTTGCAGCGGCCGGTAGAACTCGGGGCTGTGGAGCGGGTGAGTTTAACCAGTATTCGTTTTGGCCCCTCAGCAATTCCGGCCCAAGCTGGCACAGAGGCGGAAACAAAGGGCGGCGATCGAGATAATGCCACGGTGGCAGGGATTGAAGTTGGTTTTAATATCTGGGAAGTTTTTATCAGCCGCAACCTAAACCTTGACTTGACTCTGGAACGGCCTCTCCTACAAGTGTTCCAAGAAGCCGATGGCCGTTGGATTGATACCGAAATTGCCCCCATTGAAACCCCCAAGCTCTTTCGGACTCAAACCATTACAGTCCGGGTAACAGATGCCCAGGCCATTGTGATTCCCTATCAACAAGCTCCCATTCACATCAGCCAAATTGGCGGGGCCATCCACGCTACCCAACTGGAGGCAGATCCCAAAATTAACCTGTCCCTGAACGGTAATTTAGCTAACCAAGGACAATGGCGACTCCGGGGCAACTGGGATCACGCTAATCAGCAGGGGGAGGCAAATCTCCAGGCCACAGATATTGTGCTGACGGACTTTAATTCCTTTCTGCCCCCCAGGTTTCGGATTCAACAGGGACAGTTAAGTGCCAATCTCGCCACTAGTCTTCCTCTGCCGGAAAATGCTTGGCCGAAGGTGAATGGCTGGATGCGGGTGAAGGGCTTGGCCGTCAAGGGAAAAAATCTCCCTCAAGACCTCAAAAACCTGGATGGAGATCTGCAGTTCCAAGGGCAAACCCTGACTGTTAAGAGCCTCAGTGGTAGAGTCGGGCGGATCAATTGGCAAGCTCAGGGAACAGTCAACCCCCAGGCCGGTTTGAATCTCCAGGCCCAGGTGGCCCCCTTAGATTTAGGGCAAACGGCCCAAGATTGGCAGTTCAAGTTACCAGTGGCAGTGCGTGGCCGGGTGGCGATTCCCAAAATTCAGATTAGGGGTTCTCTAAATAATCCCCAAATTCGCGGTGAACTTCGCAACCAAGGCCCAATTCAGGTTGATCAAGTCGGGATCCGACAAATCCAGGCCCCCTTTCAGGCTAATTTGCAGCAATTTCAAGTCCGTAATTTGCAGATTATCCCCCAAGCTGGCGGTGAATTACGGGGCGATGCCACGCTCCAAGCCAATGGCCAACTCCAAGCTAGTCTTCGTCTCAATCAAGTTCCCGCTGATGACCTGTTCCAGGCCTATGGTGGGCCATCCCAAATTGAACTGGGGTCAGTGTCGGCCCGATTAACGGCAACTGGAACCTTGGCGAATTTCAACTCCCTCCAGGCCAAGCTCGATTTCCAAGCTCCCGAAGCCACCTATCCCACCTATGGCACCGCCTTTATTACCCCCCAAGGTGCGGTCATGCCAATTTTGGCCACTCAACTCCTGGGCGGAGTTGTCACAGGTCGGGGCCAGATTCGAGATAATCGCTGGCAGTTAGCCCTCAATAGCCAGGGCATTCCCATCCGGCCCTTTTTCCCAGATTTTGCTGGCACTCTTCGGGGTGAGGTGGAATTGGCCGGGCAGTTGGATGCGCTCACCCCCCAAAAGACCCAAGTCATCGCTGCCCTAGAGGTTCTCGATAGTCCCTTGGGAAACCGAGCTACGGCCAACTTGGCCTGGGATGGGCAACGGATTCGGGTCAACCAGGCCACCGCCGCTGGCATCAATGCCCAAGGAATGATCAACGCGCAAATTCAACCCCAACTTAAACTCACGGGCCTGGATCTGCAAATTGCCGGACGAAACCTGGGCCTGGGCGAACTAGCCAACTTGGGCCTGGTACAGCAGCAACTTCAGGGACTCCCTCTAGCCTTTTCCTTAGCAGGCCAGGCCAACATTCAAGGACGACTCACCGGCACCTTAGAGAACCTCCAACTCCAGGCCAACCTGGGTACCCATAACCTAGCTGTAAATCAAATTAAACTGGCTCCCCAACTCTCTGGACACCTGGTCTATCAGACCCAATCGGGCCTGCGCTTTACCTTGGCGGGGGGCACGGATCGGCTTGATCTAAATCTGGCCCCCAATTTTTGGCCCAATAGCTTCCTAATTCAACGGGGCCAGGCCAGGGCTACGGGACAACGCCAAGGGCAGACTCTCAAGGTCAACCTAGCCGAATTTCCCCTCGAACTCCTGAACATTCATCTCCTCCCACACCCCCGGCCCAGCTTGATTTCGGGGCGGGTCGCCGGAAAATTTGCCCTTAATCTGCACGATTACAGCCTAGTCGGACAAGTGAATGTCGCCCGGCCTGGCCTGGCCAACTGGCGGGGGGATCAACTCACCGCGAATCTGAATTACAGCAATGGCACGGCCCGGCTTCAACAGGGGCAACTGCGGAAAGGCAATAGTCTCTACACGCTCCAGGCCCAAATCAGCCAACTTTGGCAGCAACCAGAACTGAGGGGGCAACTCAGCGTCACCAATGGAGAACTCGCCGACTTAGTCGATCTCAACAACCTCCTGGGCCTGGGCCATCTCACGCCTCCCACTTTTGCCACTGCTGTCGCTGTTCAACCTGCCCCTGTAGGCGATATCCAGGCCCCCCTCTTAGTCCAAATCCGCCGCCTGACGGAAATCCAAACCCTCCAGGCCCAAGCCGCGGCCACTCCGCCGCCCCCCCTGCCGCAACTCAGTGAACTCAAAGGCCAATTTAATGCCCAACTAAACCTGACGGCCTCGGCTGCCAAGGGGGTAAATTTGGGATTTGCTGTGGAAGGAAATGATTGGCAATGGGGGCAATATCCGATTAATCGCTTTACTACCAGTGGGCGGTTAGTGAATCAAGATATTCTCCTCGAGAACCTAGAACTCCAATCCCAGGGGGGCATCATCACCGCGCGCGGACAACTGGGGGTCAACAGCAACTCCGCCAGCTTGCGGATTCAAAACTTTCCCATCACGACCCTCCGCAGCCTCGTCGCCTTTCCCAATCTCGATCTCACAGGCAATCTCAATGCCACCGCCACCCTCGCAGGTTCCCATCGGCAGCCCCAAGTGCGCGGCCAACTCACCCTCGACCAGGCCCAACTAAATGAGACCCCGATTACCGCTGCGGCCATGACCTTCAACTACAGCCAAGGCCGGGCCAACTTCAACGGACAAGCCCAAATTGATAGCCCCGAACCAATGATTATCAGCGGCAGTATTCCCTATCGGCTGCCATTTGTCACCGCTAATCCGGGGGGGGATGAGGAGATTAATGTCACCGTCAAGGTCAAAGATGCCGGCCTGGGATTCATCAACGCGCTGACGGATCAGGTGAACTGGGGTGGCGGTCGCGGTGAAGTTAATGTACTTGTCCGGGGCACCCTGGCCCAACCCATTGTCCGGGGACAAATCAATCTCGAGGATGCCACCTTCACCAGCCCTGCCCTCAAAGGGCCCTTAACCAACGTGACCGGGGAAATTCGCTTCAATGATGACCGTCTCCGGGTTGTGGGCTTACAAGGCCTGTTCAACGCTGGGCAAATTCAACTCTCTGGTTCTCTCCCCCTCGTCAGACCCTTCGCCGGTACAGACACCGATCGAGCCAATCCCCTCACCCTAGAACTCCGCAAAATTCAAGTCCGGGCCGCTGATATTTTTGCCGGGGAAGTGAGTGGCGATTTAATTGTCACAGATACTCTGCGCAGTCCCGATATTGGTGGCGTTCTCCAGCTAAGTCAGGGGCAATTCTATTTAACGGATGCCCTAGCCAGCGGGAATGGAGCCACCAACTTACAAGCTAATTTACCGCCGGGGTTTGACCCAGTTGTTTTTAATGATCTCCAACTCCAACTCGGGGAGAATTTTCAGATCCTGCGTTCCCCAGTCCTCAACTTTATTGGCCAGGGGGAATTAACCTTAAGTGGCCCGATCAACAACCTGCAACCCCAGGGCCAAATTCAACTGGTGCAAGGACGTTTGAACTTATTTACCAGCCTCTTTCGCCTGACCCCCGGCCAACCCAACCTCGTGACCTTTAATCCAGGGGATGGCCTAGACCCCTCCTTAGATTTGAACCTGCAAACCACTGTTCAAGAAGTTTCTAATCCCGGCACTCTTAATTTTGGCCAACTTGGCGGCAACAATGTCACTACCCTTGGAAGTTTAACGCCGGTGCGGATTCGGGCCCAAATTTCCGGGCGAGCGAGTCAACTGGCCACTAACTTCCGGGGGGTTGTCCAACTCTCCAGTACCCCAGGCCGCTCGGATACGGAAATTCTCTCTCTCTTGGGGGGTGGGTTTAATCCCAATAACCAGGCCGCCAATCAACTCGCCTTGGTTAATATTGCTAGTGCAGCGGTTTTAAATAATATCCAGGCCAATATTGATGACTTTTTAAGTAACCGGACTACGTTTCGCCTCTTTCCGGCCCTTGTTCCCCCTTCTAATAACCGCGACAGTCGCAATAACTCAGCCGTTTTAGCCTTAGGGGCCGAGGTGGGCTATCAAGTCACGGATAATGTCACGATCTCGGCGGTGCAACTCCTGACTGTTCCCCAGGATCCGACTCGGCTCAATGTTGGCTATCAGCTCACGGATCGGATTCGCTTGAGCACCCAAATTGGCCTGGATGGGAACTCGGTTGGCCTGATTGAGTTTCGGACTCGCTTCTAGGGCTGAGGTGAAGGGCTAGGTAGGGGTATGGGCTGGACGGCTGGGGTCGTTGGTGGGGCCTGAGGCACCGGGGTGACGGCTGGTTCTGCGGGCGGAGGCTCTGGGGGCGTAGTGGGCGCAGGCTTGGGCTTGGGGAGGTCTGGGGCTAAGCTGGGGGTTGGACTCGGAACTGGACTGGCCAGAGGGGTGGGGGATGGCTTGGGTGTTCCTCCTCCTAGGCGTAAGAGTTCAGGAATGGTGACAAAGCTGTAGCCCTTAGCCTTGAGTTTAGTAATCATGGCCGGCAAGGCTTTAATCGTGGCCTGGCGATCCCCACCCCCATCGTGGAGCAAAATGATCCCGCCGGGTTTGGCCTGGGCCAGGACGCGCTTAATAATATCCTCGGAAGTACCTTTGGGCGCAGAATCATGGGGATCCACAGACCACATCAAGGTGGTGTAGTTTTTTTTTGTTGCATAGGCAACCAGGCCATTATTTAAGATGCCACCGGGGGGGCGAAACAGGCGGGTTTGGACTTTTGTAGTTTTAGCAATTAAAAAAGAGGTATTTTCAATCTCCTTAATCGCAATCTCTTCAGTGACAGGCTTGTAGGTGTGATTCCAAGTGTGATTCCCAACCGCGTGACCAGCCTTCACCACTTGCTTAGCGACCTCAGGATAGCGTTGGAGGTGGGCCCCAATCCAGAAAAATGTGGCTTTGACCTCATGCTGGGCCAAAATGGCTAAAACTTCCGTGGTACTCGTGCCCCAGGGGCCATCATCAAAGGTCAAGGCAATCACTTTTTGTCCCGCTGGTACCTTAACCTGAGCCACAGTTTTGCCCCGGAACTGGGTTGGTCCCAGAAAGGAGAGGGTGGCGGTGGGGGGCTGACCCGCTTGGACTAGGCCGGAGAGGGGAGGGGGGGATTGGACTGTGGAGAACATTGGCCAGCCCAGGCCCAGGCTACTGCCCAAAACTAGACAGAAACCGAGAACGCCAATGAGCCAAAACCGCAAATGTCGGGGCATAAAGACACAATCCTGGTCAATGCAAGGTGATGATTATTTTTGTGATGTTAACCCAATCATTTGTAAAACCCAATCCGCCCATCTAGCCTGAGTTGCGCAGGACTCGCCGCGACCCCCTTGATCTTGTCCCTTTACCAGCACGTTTGAAGGTTAATAACGTTAAAGATTAGCGTTTGGCATTATGGCTTAGTTGATATATCCCGCTTTGCTTCTTGTTATGCTGATCTCAGCCCCACGACCAGTCCTTATTTCTTCCGGTTCTGGCCCCTCCACGCACTTAATGATTATTTAATTGTTTTTCAACACATTAACAATTTCTTTAGGATTACAGAATGGAGACTAGCCAAGTTGATTGCAGCCAGTTTTTACACGTTGCTATTAACGTTACGGATTTAGCAAAGGCAAGTGAATTTTATGGGGGAATCTTACAACTGCCTCTTGCCCCCCGCAACCTGAATTTTCCTGGCCTCTGGTATCAAATTGGCCCAAATCAGATTCATTTAATTGTCAGTGAGACCGTAGCACAGTATCACCCAGATCATCGCTGGGGGCGGAATCCCCATTTAGCCCTGGGGGTCAAGGATTTAGAAGCCATCAAAGAGAGGTTACGGGCGGCTGGGTATGGGTTCCAGACCAGTCATTCCGGGCGGGCGGCCATTTTTGTTCAAGATGCTGATCAAAACATTATTGAACTTACGCAGATGGGGTAGGCGCAACGATGATGGATCAAACCGAGCTAGAGGTACGCATCACTGAGTTAGAGGCCCAAGTTGCGCGTCACCAAAGCCAAATTCAGGAACTCCAAAACCTCATAAATCTTCGTAAAACTGCTGCTAATCCGGCCAAACCTGCAACACCTGAGCCTGAGACAACGCTACCAATTTCCCCCCCAACACGAATCAGCACCCGGCCCCCCAAAAGCCCCTTACCTAAACCGGTCTCTAAATCGGGAGGAGACTGGCTGCAAAACTGGGAATTTTGGTTGAATCGGTTTGGAATTGGTCTGTTACTGTTGGGGATCGTTTTTCTATTCAAATATGCCCTGGATCAAGGCTGGCTGACGGAATATTTGCTAGTGGGGATTGGCTTTCTGATTGGGGCAGGACTTTTGGGACTGGGTTGGCGACTACGACCCCAGCGGCGCGCCTTGAGTCAAATTCTGGCTGGGGGTGGATTGGCCACGTTTTACATCACCAGTTTTGCGGCATTTCAGGTCCTCAAGGTGTTTTCCTATCCCGTAGCCTTTGGAATCATGTTGGCAGTGACAGTTGCAGCTTTTTGGCTCTCTCTGGGGGAACAACAGGCAGTTTTTTCCGTACTCGGAGCCACTGGGGGCCTGGCCACACCCTTTCTGCTCTACCAGGACAGTGGCAGTGTTATCGGCCTCAGCATTTATACGGTGCTAATTTTGGCGGGAAGTTTAGCTGTTTATCATCGCCAGGCCTGGAAGTCACTCTACAGTACGACCTTTTTCCTCGGTAGCCTGGTGTTTTTGATCGCCATTTTTGGGGCCTCTCGAGTCGGAGATGACGGGAATCTGGATTTGGAAAAGGCCGTTGTTCAGTTGGGAGTTTTGGCACTGACCTTGGGCTATGGCGTAGTGCCTCTCGCCGTCTCAAATTTGCCCAAACCCGGCCCCTTTCTGGAAATTATTGCCGTAATTAATCCCTTTATTGGCCTGGGGTTAACCGCTGGGCTGTGGAATTGGTCGGAGGGGATCGCTGGCTGGGTTGCCTTAGGGTTGGCAATAATCTATGGCCTGGCGGGGCGATGGGGCCGATTGGGCTTGGCCTGGCGCGGTACCCTCTGGCTGACGGCGGCTTTGTTGACCGTAACGGCAATTTTGCTTCATCTTGTTGTCCGGGAAATTGTCTTCATTCCCCTCACGGGTGAGGCAATGCTCCTCCTCTGGTTGGGGCGGAAATATCAATCATTGCCACTGACAATTCTGGGGCATATTTTCTGGGGAATTTTAGGAGCGGCTTTGTTGGGGCGATTGTTGATCTTGCCAGCCCAGGCCCCACCATTCTTCAATCAGCACGCTCTGGTGGATCAAATCATCCTGGCTGCTGCATTGGGAGTCGCTTGGCAGTTACCAAAATCTGGACGTTGGCCCTATGGGGTCGTGACCTATGGTGGACTCTTAATCTTGATTCAGCGAGAGTTATCCGGCATTGCTCCAGGCCTGGTCACGGTTTGTTGGGGACTCTGTGGGATTGGCTTACTCGTTTTGGGCCTGCGCCGAGATAGTCATCTAGCCCGAATTATTGCCCTGCTCACCCTTGGCTTAACAATCCTGAAGCTATTTTTCTTTGATTTAATTGGCGTTGAAGCCATTTGGCGGGTGCTGCTCTTTATGGGCTTTGGGGTTATGTTTTTGCTCTTAAGTTATTATTTTCGCAGTCTTTGGCGACCAATACCTCCCTCAGGGGATCAGTGAGAAGACCCATAGGACGATGATCTGGCATTGGGCTGATTGAGCGGGGATCATGGTTTAAATTCCTGGCTCACCACACCTTATCGCGTTATGCAGGCTGTTCTGAGCAATTAAAAATATCAAAAAATATATCGATCAGACATTACCAATTTTTTCCCATCTCGCCCTAAATGAGTGAATCTATAATTTATTGAATTAATATTTAATCTCCGTAGGATGGCTGGGGGGGATGCCTTCAATGGTGATCAACCCCTCTAAAACTGCCTTAACCACCGGCACTGCCACCGTTGACCCGTAAGCATCATCTCCTTTGGGATCATCCACAACCGTGAGGACAACATAGCGGGGGGCATTGAGGGGGAAAACCCCGATGAAGCTGGTGATCCGCTGGTTCGTATAAGTCCCATTGATTGCTTTTTGGGCTGTGCCTGTCTTTCCGCCAATCCGATAGCCCGGAATCTTCACCCCTTTTCCTGTGCCACTGTTCACTACTTCCCCCAACATGGCCAAAACAGATTGGGCCGTACTAGGGGCAAAAACTTGTCGAGGGGGGGGGATATTCGGCTTTTGTACCCGTTGGCGATCCTGGCGGTAAATCCCCGAAATCACATGGGGCGTGACTAAGTTTCCCCCGTTGGCAATGGCGGCGGTGAGTTGGGCTAACTTCAGAGGGGTGAGGGAAAATCCTTGGCCAAAGGCAGTGGTGGCGGGTTCAATGGGGTAGCTGACAAACTGTTCTCGAGGTTTAAGCTGGCCGGGGGTTTCAAAGGGTAAATCGGTTCCCATTTTTGCTTCCAGGCCCAGGCGTTTCAAATAATCATAGTAATCACTGGCCCGAATCCGATTCATCATGTGTACCATCGCCACATTACTGGAGTAGCCGAGGATCTGGGTAATCGCTAAAGCCCCCCGCCCACCATTGGTCGTAAAGTCATTGTTTTGAATTGGCCAGCCGCCCACCTGAATCCGCCCTTCATCGGGGAGTACGGTTGTGGGGGTAATGGCTTTAAGTTGTAAAGCAATCGCAACATTAATCGGCTTAAAGGTAGAACCCGGCTCATAGAGGTCTGCAACTGCCCAGTTCCGAAAAAAGGCGGGATTGGCCTGGTAATACTTGGTGGGATTAAAAGCCGGTTCCGAGGCTAACGCTAACAAGCTCCCATCCTGGACGGACATAACAATCACGGTTCCCCGCTGGGCATTAAACTTCCGCATTTGTTGGCGCAGGGCATTGCGGGCCACCCGTTGCAACCGTGAGTCTATGGTTAAACCTAAATGCTGCTCTTGGTTTAGGGTTTGGGGATCGTTGGGGGCTAAATCAGGGAGCCATAGGCCTGAACCGTCCATCGAAAGCAGACGTTGGCTGGGAGGTGGTTGCAAGAGCTTATTTTGACTAAATTCAATTCCCGCTTGTCCCTGATGTTCCCGATCCACATAGCCAATCACACCAGACAGTAGCTCCTGCTGTGGATAATGCCGCTCCCAAGTCCGATTGAGATCCAGGCCATCTAAACCTAGATCCCGAATTTGGCGGGCTACGGTTTCCGAAAGCTCATAGGCAACCGGAATACCACTATCATCGGATTGAAGGGTTTTGGTTAAGGCCTGAGGTTGAACGTTCAGGATTGGGGCCAGGCCATCCACAACTTCTGCTAGGGGAATTTTGAATAAAAATGGGTGAGCAAAGAGAGTAAAGGTCTGCTGATCCATCGCCACAATATTGCCGTTGCGATCTTGAATTGGCAAACGGGCATGGGTTGGGGGCGATTGAGTTCGTTGGCGTTTCCAGGCCACATTACGCAAGTTATCCCCTTCCAAGACCTGTAAATAAACTAACCGGGCCATCACCCCCAAACCAGCCAAAAATAGGGCCATGACCACTAGGGTTAACCGCCAACGGGAAGGGGTAGGGGTTGAGGACAAAGAATTAGCCATAGGTTCAATCCTAAGCCCTGGGACGATGACTCAGGCCAAGCATTGGGTTAATAGCTCACCGTCCGCTGAGACGGGGCTGAGGCCGGGAGAATCGCTTGGATTGGGGTTGGGAGATCAGCCTCGGTTGGGCGGGGGATAAATAAAACTTGTTTGGGAGACTGGGGCACAAATCCGGCCGGTTGACGTTCAATCTGTTCTGCAACTTGGTAGCGTTGGGCCTGGTGGGCAATTTGGAGTTGGCGTTCTTGTTGCTCAAGCTCAGTCAGATTTTTGTAGGCCTGTCCCCATTGATGTTGATGAAAAGCAGCCAGGCCATAGATGGGTAACAAACTGGCCAAAATTAAGACCGCAGCCCCCCCTGTCCCCCACTGCAGAACCAACAAGGACTTTAACCACAAGGGCCAGGCCGGGTTGGGAAAGGTCCGAATTTCAGTAAGGTGTTGCTGCCGCTGGATAGGTCTCGGGCTGGAAAGGGGTTTTAACTGGAATGGGCGAGATCGGGAAGGGGGTTGGGGGGGGGTAGCAAGGGCAGCAGACATAGATTCGACAAACTCCTCAATAAACTCCAGTCAAAAACTAGAGGTCAAAAACCAAATTCTTAAGTGTCATCCAGACTACCCCAGAGCAACAGCCACCTTTAGCCATAATGGCTACCAAGTTTTTCTGGCTAACTGATGTTTAGTCTATGGATGGGAACACTCCCGCAGCTTAGGGATAGGATTCAAGATCGGTCGGGGTGGGCAAAACCAGCCCTGAACCCCCGCCCCCTAAACACATTGGCCAAAGCTAAATAGTTCGGCTAAATGCCAAGATAACCACTAAATTAGTTGCGAGGCCACTCTTCATGCACAAAAGAGGCAACCTTTTTGGCTGGGACTTTTTTCTTAATCGCCAAGACCTCAGCAACAGCGAAAAGTTCCCACTGCAAACTATAGCGTTACCCATTTAGGACTCTTATTGAGGTAAGTCAGGAAATACTTGATGGGCCGTCTTTTTAAGATTTATACTCTCTCAGAACAGTCTGCGTAACTCTATACTCAAGGATGCTAAAACTAGCCCAGTGAACTTCTGGGGATGCCCATATTTATTGGCGACCACAACATCATCCAACCAGCCCTGTTTAACCCGCGCTAATCCGGCCCTCCAGAGGGAAGCGTCAATCATGACACAAAGCCAGCCCTAGAACGCGGCCCACCCTCAGCAAACCAATCCATCTCAAGGTATCGGCCTGGGGATCAGCAGCACCCTGATATTACGGCTGGGGGAAAGACAACATCTCGACCCAGAGTCTCCTAATCTAAAAAGCCCATCAGTTGGGGAGAGTCATCAATAATATTGGAGGCAATGGGCCGCACCCCCGCAGAGGTGTAGGTTTCTGAAATGTGGAGACCACTGGTGGTAATCGGGCGCATTCCCAGCCAATTCACCACTTCCAGAATTTGGAAATCATCCATAGCAATTGGACGGATACCCATAATGTTGATGGACTCAGCCACCCGCAAATTACTGGAGCCAATCGGCCGCAACCCTGAGGAGTTAATCGTATCTACCACTTGCAGCTCACTACTAAAAATTGGGCGTGTCCCAGAAGACTGCATCGTATCTACCACTTGAAGGGGGCTGCTTTGAATCGGACGTAACCCTGCCACATTGACGGTTTGCCACACCGCAAAATCAGCAGATTCGGGAGCCGCGGCTAATGTCCCAGATTCGGTTGTGGTCAGAGAAACAAGTTGTCCAGAGGCTTCTGGCTTGGCGGTCGTTGCCCGACTTGTCCGAGTTGTTTTCCGCACTGGGGTTTCGTCTTGGGGATTATCTTGGGGTGTTTCTGGGGTACTCATGGGGTTGCTCTCCAGAGGGATGCAGATCAGTAACTTAAGCGTAATAAGGTCATTATAAGGGTTGTGGTTCCCTCTCCCAGGCCCATTGATCCCGCCCAGAATCAGGTCAGCGATGAGAGTTTGTTATCAAGGGTATGGAAAAGTCTATAGAGCTTTTTCTGGGATAGTGCTTAGAAAACCTTGCAGTTAGTCACATCTCTTAACGCTTAAGTAACATTCTTTGAAGTTTGCGCTTGGGAACAAAGACAGGTTATGGCGCTGGGGTACACTAAGTTTCGGTTACTGGGCTTTGTCAGAGGTGGCCTCGATCACAAGTCTGGCCGGGGGCAATCCCAACCGTTGATAATAAACTACCGATCTTGATCGTTTAGGAGCAGTTGCATCCATGGCTCATACCGTGAAGATTTATGACACCTGCATTGGCTGTACCCAGTGTGTACGGGCCTGTCCCACCGATGTTTTGGAAATGGTTCCGTGGGATGGTTGCAAAGCAGGACAAATTGCCTCTTCCCCTCGGACAGAAGACTGTGTTGGCTGCAAACGTTGTGAAACCGCTTGTCCGACTGATTTCTTAAGTATCCGGGTTTACTTAGGTGCAGAAACCACTCGCAGTATGGGCCTGGCCTACTAGGATTTTGATTACCATTTGATTGCCAATAGATGTACATGGGGTAGAGGGTCAGCGGATGTTGTTTCTCTACCTTTTGTGCTGGCTGTTGCTAGTTTGCAATTTAAAGCCTAGGGTCGGCGCAACGAAGCTCTAGCATACCTCAGGTCACAGTAAATTATGCTGACGGGCCAAGAAATAGGCACTAATGGTTTTAGCATCGGCAATTTCCCCACCATAAATGGCAGTTTCCAAGGCCACCGGGGACATCAACACCACTTCAATGTCTTCGTCTTCATCCTGAGGGGGGGGAGTGGTTAGTTTTTCCAGGTTTTGGGCCAAGAACGCGTAAATAATTTCATCGGAATATCCGGGAGCGACATAAAACTGTCCTAGGGTTGTCCAGGCCAAGGCTCTGTACCCGGTTTCTTCCTCTAGCTCCCGTTTAATGGTCACATCCGCAGGTTCATTGGGTTCAAGGGTTCCGGCTGGAAATTCCAACAGCCGGCCTTGGGCTGCAAAGCGATACTGCCGGACAAGGACAAACTCTCCTGTATTCGTCACCGGAACGGCCACTGCTCCCCCTGGATGGGCGATATAACCCAGGTCTGCCACAACCCCATTGGGTAAACGATAGCGATTCACGGCAAAGGAAAACTTACGCGAGCGGCAGAAAAACTGGGGTTGGATGATTTCAGCGGGTTCGGGGATGGGTGGGGTCATAAACGGCTCATGTCACCAGCAAAGGGGCATTGATTTCCCAAGCTTTTCTAGGAAATAAGCCCACTATAGGGGAAAGAGAGTCTTGCAAAGGATTAAGAACGTGTTAAGAAACTCTACAATGGCTTCTAGATATTAGAGATTAAACCGTAGATTCTAAGTTAGGGGTGTAGCTGATGGTTACAGACTGAAATGAACTAATCTGTTTAGAATCTTTTGTCCCAGACCAAACACATCCCGCCAGTCGCCAAGGCTTAATTCCTTTGGTTTCTGCAAATGTGGTGTGGATCACAGCATGGCCAATTTCCGTGGGGGATACTCATAGTGGTTTGTTAGGGAAATGCGCTGAGATTTATGATTCATCCCTTTGGTAGTTGTTCCCATGTCCCTAGATACTTCCCTTGATTCAACTGCGGCCCTGATTAAAGCCTTTCAAGAAAATGGTTGCCCAAAGACACGCAATTCCCTCGTTCAACTCAACATGGGCCTGGTACGGAAAGAAGCTCACCGTTGGGTTCATTATTCCCAAGAAACCTTTGAAGACCTAGTCCAAGTTGGCACACTCGGCTTAATTCGGGCTGTAGAACGATTTGACCCCAATCATGGCTCTGCTTTTAGCACCTTTGCTATGGTTTATATTCGAGGTGAAATCCAACATTACCTCCGGGATAAAAGTGCTCATATTCGCGTCCCCCGCCGCTGGCAAACCCTCTATCGCCAAGGCAGTCGGCTGACTTCGGAATTACGGCAATACCTCGATCGGCAGCCCACTAATCAAGAAATTGCCACCGGCCTGCAGATTGGTGTGGAAGAGTGGGAACAAATTAAGTTTGCCTATGTGAACTGCTTGCCCTTGAGCTTGGATGCTCCTGTGAGTGAGGCCACCGAGGATAGTACCTCCTTGGGGGAAACCTTACCGGATCAGCATTACCGGAGTTTTCAACTGGCCCAAGAAGACCGAATCCGTCTCCAGCAATGCTTACAAAAGTTGGAAGCCCGTACCTGCGAGATTTTAGAATTTGTTTTTCTCCATGACCTCAGCCAAAAGGAAACCGCAGAATTATTGGGGATCAGTGCGGTCACGGTGTCGCGGCAAGTGAAAAAGGGCCTGGAGCATTTACGGCGGTTGATGGTTCATGAGCATGAGGCGGGTAACTAGGGGGTGCGAATTATTTTCTTCGGAACACCAGATTTTTCTGTACCGACTTTAGCTGCCCTTTTGACTTCAGAACATCAGGTGCTTGGGGTAGTGACACAACCGGATAAACGACGGGGGCGGGGCAGTGATTTAATCCCTTCACCCATCAAACAGTTGGCCTTAGACGCAAACCTCCCAATTTGGCAGCCCACCCGCATTAAGCAAGATAAAAAGGTGATTGAGGCACTCCAGGCCTGTGGGGCTGATGTCTTTGTCGTGGTGGCCTATGGTCAGATTTTGTCCCAGGAGATCCTCAATATTCCCAAGTTGGGCTGTATCAACAACCATGCCTCCTTGTTACCGTGCTATCGGGGGGCTGCACCAATTCAATGGGCGTTATATCACGGGGAGCCAGAAACCGGAATTACGACCATGCTGATGGATGCGGGGATGGATACGGGGGCAATGCTGTTAACGGTTAAAACGCCGATCAGGTTGGAGGATAATGCGGCAACGTTGGGGGCACGCCTGGCCGGCCTGGGGGCAAATTTACTTTTAGAAACCCTCGCCCAGTTCCCTCGCCTCACGCCAATTCCTCAGGATCCGACCCAGGCCACCTATGCCCCCCTGATTAAAAAGCCCGATTATGAACTGGCCTGGAGCCGATCTGCCTTAGACCTTCACAATCAAGTGCGTGGCTTTTATCCCTACTGTCAGACACAACTCCTTGGCCAAACCCTGAAGATTACTAAAACTCTCCCTTTAACTACGGATGTAATCACGGAATTACTAGAAAAACTCCAGGCCTGGGTGAATCAATCTGAATCTGATCCGCAAGGGATAGGAAATACAGTGGCAATTCTCAAGGGGCTGGGGCCGGTGGTGCAAACGGGGCAGGGACAATTACTGATCCAAGAAGTTCAGCCGGCCGGAAAAAAACGCCAATCAGGGTGGGATTTTGCCAATGGACTGCGCTTAACAGTTGGCCAGGCCTGGAGTTAACTATGACTGAGGAGTTCCAGAGTCAGGCTGATGATTTTTGGAGGTGAATTTCAACTTGCCCTGGTCACAGTCCACGACAATTTGCTCCCCAGGCCCGTAGGTTTCCGCCAAGATTTCCACGGCAATGGAGTTTTCCACTTCCCGTTGGATGGCACGCTTGAGGGGCCTGGCTCCATAGATCGGATCAAAGCCCGCATCCACCAGATGATCCAAGGCTGCATCCGTAAAAGAGAGGGTGATTTTCTGTTCAGCCAGGAGTTTATGCACCCGTTTCAGTTGAATTTGGATAATCTGTCGTAATTGTTGGCGATTCAGGGGATGGAAGAGGATCAAATCATCCACCCGATTGAGAAATTCTGGCCGGAAATGGCTTTGTAACACCTTCATCACCCGGCCCCGCATTTCTTCATAGCGAGTATCATCCCCGCCAATATCCAAAATGTGATCGCTGCCAATGTTACTGGTCATGACAATCACAGTATTGCAGAAGTCAATCGTTCTCCCTTGGGAATCTGTAATGCGGCCATCATCCAAAACTTGCAGCAGGACATTAAAAACCTCAGGATGGGCTTTTTCTACTTCATCAAACAACACCACGGAATAAGGCCGCCGCCGCACAGCCTCGGTTAACTGCCCACCAGAGTCAAACCCAACATAGCCTGGAGGCGCACCAATCATTCGGGAGACGGCGTGTTTTTCCATGTACTCGGACATATCCAACCGCACCAAGGCCCCGTCATCATCAAAGAGACAATCGGCTAAGGCGCGGGCGAGTTCCGTTTTTCCGACCCCAGTGGGCCCCATGAATAAAAACGAACCAATCGGCCGCCCCGGATCTTTCATCCCTGCTCTGGCCCGTCTAATGGCAGCAGCTACGGCGGCGACCGCTTCCTCTTGGCCAATCACCCGCTGATGGAGAACTGATTCTAAATGCAGGAGTTTTTGACGTTCTGTTTCCAAGAGCTTTTGGAGGGGGATACCTGTCCACTTGGCCACAATCGCAGCAATATCTGCATCAGTGACTTGATCTCGCAAAAAAGTACTGCTCTCGGCCTGGATGGCCTCTAACTGGGCCTCGACTTCCGCTAAATCCCGTTGTACTTGAGCCAGTTTCCCATGTTGAAGTTGGGCCACCCTATTTAAGTCATATTTGCGCTCGGCCTGTTCAATTTGGAGCTTAATTTGATCCTGTTCTTCTTTAAGGGTATTGAGTTGCTCCAGTAATTGCTTTTCCCCCTGCCATTGGGCTTCCATTGCTTCTTTTTTCGGGGTGAGTTCAGCAATTTCCGCCGTAATTTTTTGCAGCCGTTCCCGTTCTGGGGCATAGGTTCCGGTGCGACTGCGAGGTTCTTCCTGCTCCAGAGAAAGCTTTTCGATTTCTAACTGCATCAGTCGCCGTTCAATGGTTTCCAACTCCCCCGGTTTGGAAGTAATTTCCATCTTTAGCTTGGCAGCGGCTTCATCCACTAAATCAATGGCTTTATCTGGCAAAAATCGATCCGCAATATATCGATCCGAGAGCGTAGCAGCAGCAACTAAAGCTGAGTCGGTAATTTGGACATTGTGGTGAATTTCATAACGCTGCTTAATACCGCGCAAAATGGAAATCGTATTTTCAACCGTAGGCTGCCCAATATAAACCTGTTGAAATCGCCGCTCGAGGGCTGGGTCTTTTTCAATGGATTTGCGGTATTCATCCAGAGTCGAGGCTCCAATACAGCGCAACTCCCCGCGGGCTAACATGGGTTTGAGTAAATTCCCGGCATCCATGTTGGAGTTTTGATTCGCCCCCGCTCCGACTACGGTATGCAACTCATCAATAAAGAGGACAATTTGCCCATCCGAATGGGTGACTTCATGGAGCACAGCCTTGAGACGATCTTCAAAATCCCCCCGAAACTTAGCCCCGGCCACCAAACTGCCCATATCGAGGGAAATAAGTTGCCGATTTTTGAGAGATTCCGGGACATCACCGTTAATGATTCGCTGGGCTAATCCTTCGGCAATGGCGGTTTTACCCACACCCGGCTCGCCAATTAAAACCGGATTATTTTTCATCCGCCGTGAAAGAACTTGAATCACCCGCCGAATTTCTTCATCCCGGCCAATGACTGGATCCAATTTGCCTTGGCGGGCCTGTTCCGTTAAATCGCGCCCATATTTACTCAGGGCTTCGTAGCGGTTTTCTGGGTTTTGATCGGAAACTTTTTGATTCCCGCGCACAGAGGTAATGGCCTGCTCCAGTTGGTCTCGCTCAATGTTGGCCATCCGAAATAAGCTTTTGCCAATCCGCCGGTCTTCACTCAGGCCCAGGAGAATGTGCTCCACGGAAATAAAGGCATCATCCCGCGCATCCCGCTCCCGTTCCGCTAAATCCAATAGGGCATCTAAGTGACGACCTAAATAAAGCTCTGTGCCATTGGGAACCCGCGGCTGTTGTTTGGCAAAGTCCACTAATCGCTGCAAAATTGCCGTTTCATCGGCCCCGGCTTTGGTCAAAATTGTATTCGCTAACCCGGCCTGTTCAACCAGGGCAATGGCTAGATGTTCAACTTCTAAGTATTGATTGCGAAATTGCTTGGCGACATCCTGAGATTTGACAATGGCTTCCCAGGCCTTATCGGTAAACTTGGCTGGGTCAGTGGGTTGCATGGGCCGTGGTTTGGGGTTAATTAACTCATCTAGCAGGGTTGATCCTAACGCAATTGCGTCCCCCCAGGCCAAAGCAACGAGACCAAGAACCACATCTGGAGCAGTCAGGAACAAATTTTCCCAGCATTCATCTATCGGGTTGGGGTGGTAGCCATTGAGAACCGCTAGTTATCCTAAAGACTGCCGGATGGAGAAGATTCGTGAAGCAACTTTATGCCCTTGGATGTTCCCTAACTTGCTTGTGCCTTTGGGGATTGAGCAGTTGTGCCTCAGAAAGTTCTCCTCCCCCTCTAACCCAGGCCAGCAATCCACGCTCCGAAACAGTGTTGTTGAGTCCGAGAGAGGTTCCGGTTGTTGCCAATGTTGAACTTGTGACAGTCGTTGAAGGCTTGGAACATCCCTGGGGCCTGGCCTGGTTACCCAATGGTGATGCTTTAATTACCGAGCGTTCCGGGCGATTACGCTTAGTTAAACAAGGTCAATTAGTCCCTCAGCCAGTGGCCGGCCTGCCGGAAATTTTTGCCCAAGGTCAGGGGGGCCTGTTAGATGTGGCGGTGCATCCTGAATTCGCCCAGAATCGCCTAATCTATCTCACCTATGCCAGTGGTCAAAGGGAAGGGAATCAAACTCAAGTCTTACGGGCTGTTTTAGATGGTGACAAACTTGAAAACCTCCAAGTAATTTTCCAGGCCAAACCAGCCAAACCCGGCACACAACATTTCGGCTCCCGCTTACTCTGGCTAACCGATGGGACTCTACTGGTGGCGATTGGAGATGGGGGAAATCCACCCCTGAGCTTAGATGGGGAGTTAATTCGGAATCAAGCCCAGAAATTAAACAGCGATCTAGGTAAAATTCACCGCATTAACGCTGATGGTTCGATTCCCCCCGATAACCCCTTCCAAAATAATCCCCAGGCCCAGCCTAGTTTATGGAGCATTGGCCATCGCAATATTCAGGGGTTAGCCAAGGATCCGCTCTCAGGGTCAATTTGGTCAACGGAACATGGCTCCCGGGGTGGGGATGAACTCAATTTGATTCAACCTGGCAAAAACTATGGTTGGCCCCTTGTGACCTGGAGCGAAGAATATACGGGCGGCGAAATTTCACCCTTACGAACTAAACCCGGCCTGATAGATCCCAAACTCGTCTGGACTCCGGCGATTGCCCCTTCTGGATTAGTGATTTATCGGGGGACTGAAGTACCGGCCTGGGCGGGGGGCATTTTTGCTGGGGGGCTAGTTTCCCAAGATGTCCGCAAAATCGAGGTGGATCAACAGGGGCAGGTGATACGTCAAGGGCGGATTCCGATTGGGGCCAGGGTGCGGGATGTGCGACAGGGGCCGGATCAATTCCTCTATGTGTTGACGGATGAATCTCGGACAGGGCGGTTAATTCGGCTCCAACCCCGTCAACCCTAAAATCAATCCGTCTGGCCCCTGTCACCCTGGCATAATAGGGTTGATTTCATAATGACTTTCTTAATTAAAGGTAGATGGCTATGTCTAGAGTGAGAGCTTGGATGATGGTGATGATTGGCCTGGTAGCAGCCCTCTTAGTCAGTTGTGGCGGCCCGGCAACCACCGTGAAAATCCCCACCACCTACAGCGATACTCAGCTTGATTTGATCAGCAACTACTTAACCACGATTGAAGACAACTCGGTACGCCTGGGCCAACTTGAGGCTGGGATTGTGGCAGGAGATTGGCAAACAGTGCGGACAGTCATGCGTGGCCCCCTGGGACAGATGATCCTAGATATGCGGAACCTGAATCGGAATTTACTCACCAAAGACCAACCCCCAGCCATTGAAACCACGCGGGCCATTGTTACGGATCTCTTAGCTCTCGACCAAGCTGCGATTGACGAGGATATTCCTGCGGCCCAAAAAGCCTTCAAAGCAGTCAAACAGGACTATGAAGACTATCTCAAGTTGGTTCCTCAGGTCTAAGGGGTGGTGCGGGTTGGGATTATTGGGGCGGGAATTGTTGGCTCTACCATGGCCTATGAGTTAAGCCGCATCCCAGGCCTGGAGATAATTATTCTTGAGAAAAATCCACCTAATCACTGGGAGGCAACAGGGGCAGCCTTGGGGGTATTACTGGGGGGATTGAGTCAAAAGCGGGGCGGCAAACATCTCCAACTCCGCCAGGCCAGCCTTAAACGCTGGGATACACTCATTTCGGAACTAGAGGCGATCACAGGTCAACCTCTCCCCTACAATCGCCACGGGATTCTGGAGCTTTGTTTTGACTGCCAGGCCTGGACTAAGTGGCAAGGGATTCAAGGGGATCGCCAAACTCAAGGGTTTCCCCTCGCATTATGGTCAGTGGCAGAAGTCCAAGCCCATTATCCAGAGGTGGCAACAGGGGGACTGGTGGGGGGGATTTTCTCAGCCCAGGATCGGCAAATAGCCCCAATTCCGGTCACTCAAGCCCTCCGTCAGGCGGCCCAACACCAGGGAGCAAAGTTCCATTTCCAGGCCCAACTGGAGCCGATGGTGACTTCATCTGGTCAGGTCAGGCAATTGAGTTGGCAACATCAGGCAGATCAACAGAGCCAAGAGATTGATGTATTGGTCATCGCGGCCGGCCTGGGTTCCAGCTCCTTAACAGCAGAACTTGCGGCAACGATCCCGTTACAACCCGTGCTTGGCCAGGCCATTCATTATCGTTGTCCAACTCCCCTCACCCAAAATTGGCCGGTGATCCAAGGTCACGACATTCATTTAGTGCCGATTTTGCATAGTTCTCCAGCTAGCCCGGAGTTTTGGGTCGGGGCAACAGTCGAGTTCCCAGTGGACAGCTTCGCTCCCGAACAGCCCGATCCAGTGAAATTATCACAGCTGCAAGCCCAGGCCCTGGATTTGTTTCCCTTTTTGGCTCAAGCAGAAGTAGTCACTACTTGGTCAGGTATCCGGCCGCGACCCGTCAATCGTCCCGCCCCAATTATTGAACCCCTAGCTAACTATGAAAATGTTTATCTAGCAACAGGTCATTACCGCAATGGAATTTTATTAGCACCCATTACCGCTCAACTTATTGCTACTGAAATAACCCAAATTCTTCAACCGTAAGGATGATTCTCAAGCGAAATGACTATACCCTAGAGTCCATGATGGCTTGATACTTCTATGAATTAATCAATTGTTTCAAGATGCAAGAGTATTGATCGTGACAGTAATTAGTATGGACGAAGAATTTTTTACGGATACGCATACTTCTATCAAACAGATTATTTTTGCCCAGCATGGCATGACTGATAACAATAAATCAACGGGACATTTGGCCCGTCGTGTTGCCCCTCCTCAGTCATTAATAATTGCGCCAAATCTTGGTTACTTATCTACCCTGTTTGCTATTACCCCGTTGATTGATCGAGTGGAGACAAATGCAAAGGGAGTTCTGGAACGTTTTCCCCATGTTCCTGTCAGACTGATAGCAGTTTCCTTAGGTGGCATAATCTGGACTGAAGTATTATCTCGACATCCAGAATGGTGGCCTCGCTTTGAGTCAATGATATTTTTAGGGGTTCCCGTTGGTGGGGCAGACCTAGCAAAAATTTTTGATCCCTTTGGTTGGGGGATTGGTATTGCCAAAGAACTCGGTAAGAATCGGCGGCCGCTTGCAGAAAAAATAACTGCTCAGATTCCAACTCTAGCCGTAATCGGCAATACAACTGGCGGCGGGGATGGCACGATTCCGATTGAATGTGCAAAGTTAAAGTATGCTCATTTTGTTTGCTTAGAAGGTGTTAGTCATCCTAATTTAAGAACTGATCCATCAGTTGCAAACTCTATCCGAGACTTTTGGGCCAAACCACGCCAAGTCTTACCTGCTCCACCCAAAACACTAATCACTGATCTGATTGACCATTTTCGAGCCGTACCTGGAATTACAGATGCGGATGCACGGGATTTTCCCAGAGCAACCACTGTGCATACATTTTCTGATGGCACAACAATCCGGACTTGGGTTAATGTCGTGGGTGTTTATCATGTGTTTATTGCTAATTCTGCTGGGGCCTGTGAATATTCAGGATTTGTAGGTTGGGTTCACACCAATGATTTGAAGCAGGCAATCACTAGCCTCATAGAAACTAGATGATGCATTAACCTTATCTACTACCCCCCAGCAAAATTAAACAGCTACTCCTACCTTGGCCTGGCGAGAAAACTCTAATCGCTCTGTATCCCCAACTGTGACTTGAATCGTATCGCCATCGTGGTAATCGCCCCGGAGAATTCCCTTAGCAATTTGAGTTTCCAACTGTTGTTGAATAGCACGTTTCAGAGGCCTTGCGCCATACACGGGGTCATAGCCAACTTCGGCTAGGAAATCAAGAGCCTCAGGGGTTAGGTTAAGAGACATTTTCCGATCTTGGAGGCGTTTTTCTAAACGGTTGACTTGAATTTTAATAATTTCCCGTAACTGCTCTTTCTTGAGGCTGTGGAAAATAATAAATTCATCGACCCGATTGAGAAATTCTGGCCGGAAATGGGCGCGCATGGAGTCAACCACCCGTTCCCGCATTTCCCCATAGCGCGTATCATCGCCAGCAACATCCAAAATAAATTGGGAGCCGATATTACTGGTCATGATCAAGATCGTGTTTTTGAAATCCACCGTCCGCCCCTGAGCATCCGTCACTCGCCCGTCATCGAGAATTTGCAGGAAGACATTAAAGACATCCGGGTGCGCTTTTTCAATTTCATCAAACAGAACTACGGCATAGGGACGGCGGCGAATGGCTTCCGTTAACTGTCCCCCTTCGTCATAGCCGACATAACCCGGCGGTGCGCCAATCAACCGGGAAACGGCGTGTTTTTCCATGTACTCAGACATATCAATCCGCACCATCGCTTCTTCTGTATCAAACAGATAGGCCGCTAGGGCTTTGGCCAGTTCAGTTTTGCCCACACCCGTTGGCCCGAGGAAAATAAAGCTGGCAATGGGACGATTCGGATCCGACAACCCGGCCCGAGAGCGTTGGATGGCATCGGCAACGGCTGTAACGGCTTCATCTTGACCCACGACCCGTTGGTGTAGTTCCGCTTCTAAGTTCAAGAGCTTTTGCATTTCCGATTCTACGAGTTTGCTGATCGGAATTCCTGTCCATTTGGAGATAATTTCAGCAATATCGGATTCCGTCACTTCATCGCGCAAAAGAGAATTTCCACCTGTTTGCGACTGAGTCAGTTTAGATTCCGTTTCATCTAATTTTTTGTGGAGTTCAGTCAATTTACCATATTTGAGTTCCGCTGCCTTTTGCAGTTCATAATTACGCTCGGCCTGTTGGATTTCGATGTTGAGTTTATCAATTTCCTCCTTAATGGATTGGAGTTGATCAATGACTTGCTTTTCCCCTTGCCATTGGGCACTTAACCTGGCCTGGTCTTCTTTCAGATTGGCGAGTTCTTTTTCCAACCGTTCTAAACGTTCTCGGGAAGCAGCCGAAGTTTCTTTTTGCAGGGATAACCGCTCCATTTCCATTTGGAGAATTTTGCGATCAATTTCATCCAACTCTTCCGGTTTGGAGGTGATTTCCATCTTCAACTTGGCGGCGGCTTCATCCACCAAATCAATCGCTTTATCGGGCAAAAATCGATCGGAAATATAGCGCGTGGAGAGAGTCGCAGCAGCCACTAAGGCACTATCAGAAATCGTCACCCCGTGGTGGACTTCATAGCGTTCTTTCAGGCCCCGCAAAATCGAAATCGTGTCTTCAATGCTGGGTTGATCGACATAAACCTGCTGAAACCGCCGTTCCAGGGCCGCATCTTTTTCAATATATTTACGGTATTCATCCAGGGTTGTTGCGCCAATACAACGCAATTCACCGCGGGCCAACATCGGTTTGAGCAGATTGCCAGCATCCATGGAGCCCTGAGTCGCCCCGGCCCCGACAACGGTATGGATCTCATCAATAAAGAGAATAATTTGTCCGTTGGACTCCGTGACTTCTTTCAGGACAGCCTTTAATCGCTCCTCAAATTCCCCCCGATACTTAGCCCCGGCAATCAGCGCGCCTAAATCTAAGGTGATCAACTGGCGATCTCGTAAAGATTCGGGGACATCACGGGCAATAATCCGCTGGGCCAGGCCCTCGGCAATGGCAGTTTTCCCCACCCCTGGTTCCCCAATTAAGACTGGATTATTTTTTGTCCGACGGGAAAGAATTTGAATCGTGCGGCGAATTTCATCATCTCGACCAATCACAGGGTCTAATTTGCCTTGGCGGGCCAAAAGAGTGAGATCGCGACCGTATTTTTCGAGAGAGGCATATTTCCCTTCTGGGTTTTGGTCGGTGACTTTTTGACTGCCCCGAATTTGCTGGATCGTGTCTTTGAGTTTTTTCTCATCCAGGCCAGCCTCTTGGAATAAAGCCTTGCCAAACCGCGTATCTTGGGCATAAGCGAGAACTAAATGCTCAATGGAAATAAATTCATCGCCAAATTGTTTCCGCAGATTATCTGCTTGATCCAATAATTTATCTAAACTGCTGCCGAGATAGACGGAACTGGCAGGGGTACTGAGCTTGGCCTGGCGATTGATAAATTCTTCGGTGCGGTCTCGTAAACGTTGAACATTGGCTCCAGCTTTAGAAAAAATGCTACTGGCCAGGCCATCTTCTTCTAACAGGGCGGCCATTAAATGTTCGGATTCGATTTGTTGTTGCTGGGCCTGTTTGACAATGTCAGGAGTCCGGGCTAATGCTTGCCAGGCCTTTTCGGTAAATTGATTGGGATTGTTGGGCTGCATAGGGAGTTAGCTCGCAAAGGGGTGAGGAGTTGGATATGAGGTTCCAATAGTTTTTCGGTCTAATGTCATTGTAAAAAAAGCGGGGCCTGGGACTTAATACGGTCTTTACCCAATTTCAGACGGGATTCCCCAAAACTCAGGCTTCCCAGTGGTGGGTATTTCCTGGGCTATTTTGACCAAGCTCCTGCCCAATCATGATTGATCCTGACAAAAAAGGGCTAGCCAGTACAAGACCGACTAACCCCAATTAAACTGTTTTAAAAAACTAGAAAGCTAGTAATTGACTAACCTTAGTAGCTCCGAGAATAGTTATTCCGGCGATTTCCACCACCGCCACCACCAAAGGAACCACCGCGCTCTTCCCGAGGCCGAGCTTTGTTAACTTTCAGACTACGGCCCATCCACTCAGCACCGTCTAAAGCAGAAATAGCAGCATCTTCTTCGGCATCGGCATTCATTTCCACAAAACCAAAACCACGCATCCGGCCAGTTTCCCGATCGGTCGGCAGTTGTACCCGTTTGACACCACCATATTCAGCAAAGACAGAGGTTAAGTCAGATTCTGTAACATCGTAGGAAAGATTTCCAACGTAAATAGACATAATTTTCTCCAAAATTTAGGAAGTTGATTGAGAGAATTTGAAATTTCGGAGAGAAGTCTGCCCGTGCAAACGCAAAAACCAGCGGTACTGAAAACAAACACTGCAACCGAATACTTTAATCTCGATTCATAGTCTAACACTATCCTCATATTGAGCAACCACTTTCCGATAAAAATGCTTGATTTATGTACATTTATGAAGTACCAGCTTGCTGGTTGTGTATTAAGGAGAAGTGGGGTGTTAAATCAGAAGAGTCGGATCGTGCTTAATTTGCCCCATAAACTGCCCCCTCTGTGGCCATGCTAAAGCTCATAAACAAAGCAGAGCTAGGATTCCTTGGATCGCCGGGAGTCCAATGACTTTACCCTCACCAAGAGTTCTTTGCGAGATGCCCTCCCGCTGTTGTTTGCCCTGATCCTCCAGGTTCCTCCACTCTACGGTGCGAGACTCTGGCGATGTGGCGGATTTCCTGTCCCGATTATAATAAAGCCGCCCTAAAGTGCGGGGCTTGCATCCCATTTCTTTGGTCAAGGTGAGCAAAATCAAGTAGGTACAAGCAAATTCAGATACCTAAAAAATATGCCAGAAAGCCTGAAAACCCGTTAGTTCATCCCACAAGTCACTTAACTTTTGTTTATAATAGACTTAGCAACAAAAAATATCGCATTTGCGTTGAACGTTAAATTGTCCTAGGGATCGTCTAAATTAGCCATAGGTTTTGTGGAAGTGCATTGTCAAGGATTGCCTGTGTTAAGTTCTCCCTCTCCGGCCACCTCTGAACCAATCCGCTCCCTAGATGGGGCTATTGAACGCTGCCAGGCCTTAGGAATGCGCTTAAGTCGGCAACGGCGGGCAATTTTAGAACTGCTCTGGGAGTGCCAAGAACATCTCTCGGCCCGGCAAATTTATGATCGCCTCAATCGGCAGGGGAAGGATATTGGCCACACCTCGGTTTATCAAAATCTAGAAGCACTCTCTGAACAGGGGATTATTGAATGTGTGGAGCGGGCTGATGGGCGATTGTACGGCAATATTAGTGATACCCACAGCCATGTCAATTGCTTAGATACGGACAAAATCCTCGATGTCCATGTGCAACTCCCACCAGAACTCCTCGCTACTATTGAGGCCAAAACGGGGGTTAAAATCACCAGTTACCGGATTGATTTTTACGGTTACGAGTTAGCCAGTTAGATCGCAGTTGTCTCTCTCAAGGCTTGATTAATTCAACGGCATCACGATCATCGGTAGATTGGAGCCAAACTTTGACCGCTTCCTCCCGTGCTGTGGGTAAGGTTTTGCCGATAAAGTCTGGATGGATGGGTAACTCCCGATGTCCCCGATCCACCAACACCAGCAACCAAGTTAACTGGGGTCGCCCATAATCATGAACTGCATTTAAGGCAGCCCGAATCGTCCGGCCACTAAAGATCACATCATCAACCAGGATGACTAATTTACCGGATAAATCTACAGGAATTTGGGTGCGTTGGGGGGTGCGAGGGCCAATTCGATCTAAATCATCTCGGTAAAAGGTAATATCCAGTTCTCCCACGGGCAGGGTTATGCTTTCTAATTGTGCGATTTGACGGGCTAACTGGTGGGCTAAGGGAATTCCGCGAGTATGAATCCCCAAGAGCACGACATCCCCCAAGCGTCCCTTGGCTTTCTCAATAATTTGGCAGGCCAAGCGGGTTAATGTGCGGCGGAGATCATCAGCACCAAGGATTTCAATCGTTTCGGTTGCCATTGTACGCAGGCCTGGAAAAGGGGTCTTATTTGTTTGAGGTGATCTTAGACCAGTTTGGTCAGTTCTGACTCTTTCTGATACAGGGTGATCTCACCAATATCCACGGCCGCAGAAAGGCTTAAAATCCAAGCTACTGCTGAGATAATATCTGCCAAGGGAATCGGGACTTGGGCCTGGAATCTTCCGGCGGCAATATCTTCTAGAACTTCTGGGGTGGCGATGTTGCCTGGATTAATAACTGTGATGCCAATTTTCTCGGAAGCTAAAGCAATTCGTAGGGCCTGGGCCGCTCCCCTTAGGCCAAACTTGGAGGCGGTGTTAGCAACTTCAATAGTGGCACAGTGATCCAGGCCCGATAAGGCACCGATAAAGATCGCCCTAGGGTTATGGGACTGCCTAAGATTGGGGATCAGCTGCTTCGTCAACTCAATGGGGGCAATGGTATTGACCGCAATAACGTAACGGGTTTCGGCATCAGGGCTATGGATGAAATCGTATTGATTCGTAAAGGCCTGTTGCTCCCAGGTTCCCCCCATAAATAACAGTGCATCAACGGGGGTATTGCCAATCTCCGCAACAACTGATGTGATCCCTGTAGCTGTGGAGATATCCCCTTGAATCCATCGGCCAACAGTGGACTGACTTCTGGAGATGCAAACAACATCATCCCCCCGCTGGACAAAATATTCTGCCACGGCTGCACCAATGCCCCGACTGGCTCCAATCACAAGAATTTTTCGCTTTACCGAAGATGCATCCATAGAGTCTTATATCCCTGACTAAACAAGTGTGCCAAAGATGTTGATTTCCCTCAATGAGTTGATTTCAAAACTCTCGCATTTGTTTATCTAAATTTACAATTGAAGATACCAAAGTCAGACTGGGTAACGATTTGTATGATTCCGTAATTGTACGGATGTTGTTTAGATTGTAGCCACCAATACTAGAAGTTAATGAGGGGATCGTTGATCGAGATCACAAGTTTTTCTGATACTGATCACCTTTGGATCATGATTTCGCTTTCCTCTGGCCGCCCTGTTGTGAGTAATGTTTATTTAATAATCATCAAGGTATTTTAAGAAGTATTTCTGCTTGGTAACTATTTTTTCGGTCTTGGCCAATGCTAGGAAGGTTCACTACTCATGAAAAAGTTAGCCCCTGTTACGGTGTACTACATTCGGAAGCTTCTCCGGAAAGAACAAGGCAGCTTGAAATGTATCGTTGTGGATGGGGCTTGTTTGGCAGCTAATCCGGAGGCTGACCTTAATGCAGTTCTAGAAAGCTTATACCTGGATGCAGAAGAGATTGCGGAGGAAGTACTCCATCTAGAAACACTGGTAATGTCCCATCAGATGATTGGCGAAAACGGGCCTGCTGGACAGTTACAAAAAGTTGAAGCAGAAATCTTTTGGGTTTTGGGACTTAAGAAAATTGCCCTGAGTTCTGAGCAATCCGGGCCTGGGACAAGGGTGGGTATAGGTATGACGGCCTTTAGCTATTAAGAGTCTTTGGGGGATAATGCAGAGGTTGTTTGGTTATTGGTTGACTCCATGGCCGTTTCACCCCCAACTGCTGAAGAACTCTATCACCAGGCCCAGACCGCCTTTGAACGGGGGCGTTATGGGGAATCTATTCAAACCTTGACCCAGGCCATTGCCTTAGTCGAAACCAATACAGCCCTAGAAGGAGAGATTAAAACCTGGCTGGTGACGGCCTATGAAGCTGCGGGTGAGAATCAACGGGCCCGAGAACTGTGTCAGCAACTTCAGCAACATCCCCATCGGGAAACCCGTAAACAAAACCGCAGACTGATGGGAATTTTATCGGCCCCCCGCCTGATACGACATTCGGAGTGGCTAACAGAAATCCCGGATTTAACCCAAGTGAGTGAAAAACGGGAAAAAACCTATGCCCGCTATGAATCTAGCTCAAAGGTAGCCCCACCGAAACCCGTTGATTTGAGTCCCGATCCCTATCAAGATGTTCAGCCAGATTTGGGATTTGTTTGGGTCGTGTTGGCGGGATTGATGTTAGGCATTGGGGCCTGGGCCTGGTGGGGGTAATTGGAGATGAGCAAACTTTAGAAGGAAACACAGGTTTGTTGATCAACTCGGATGACGGATTCTTGTTGAAACTTGATTTTGTAGGTGGTGCGGATAGCCTCAATGGCCTGGTGATTGAGATTATTGCCTGGGTGGAAGATCATCAGAATTTGAGCTTCTTCTTGAAGAATATTGCCCGTTGCGTCTTGATACTGTCCTGCGGCTGGAATCACAGTAAAGCCACTTTTGAAGCGGGGCGTGACTTCAGTTTCTAAAAAGCCTTTGAACTCGGCTGGGGTAATCAGACTCCCATTGGGGCGTGAGAGACCAAAAAATAGCTCGGTGCGTTGCCAGGCCAGACCGGGGTGTTGTTGAGGACATCCAAAACTGTTCTGATTTGTTTCTGATCGGGTTAGGGGAGTTTCCCAGGCCTGGGTGGGAGCAATAAAACTCGAAATAATCAAATAAATGGTGGTAATGCTCAGGTGTTTGTAATTCATAACCGGATGAATGCTTAAGGATAATGTCCTTGTAAATACTCCAGCCAAAAGTCTAGTAATCGCTCAATGCAAAATAAACATAACCCTAGGTCTGACTGACTAATCACCGCTGGACGACGGCAGGCCTGGTCTTGATGATGGGCTGATTCATTACCGAAAACCCGCAGAACGTGCATATAACTGGTGATCCACTCGGCAATCCCAATATCTTTCAAATAGCCAATTTTACGATATAAGCTGACTCTCAAAAGGTCAAATTCTAACTCTTGCAGCAGATTATCTATCATTAGTTCTGTCAATCGCCGGGCCGCAATTCCTAACTCAAAAGACTTACTGTTTTCATTCAGGACAAAGCGTTTGAGATTTAGCAGGGTCTCATGGGCTGAAGGATGGTTCAGGGACAATATTTGGTTAATTTTGGCGTGAATATCTTGGCGAATCCCGATCATCAGTTTCCCTTTCGGAATCATGATATTGACCCGATTTAAGGTTTTATTCATGGCCTCATCCAATCCGTGGGCTGCTCTGGCTCCATAGGCAACAAAGAGAATCCGCTCTAAATACAGCATTTTTCATGACTAGTTGGCACAGTAGCAACAGTGGGTAAA